>MHER01000169.1 GCA_001805205.1 Nitrospirae bacterium RIFCSPLOW2_12_42_9
GGTTAATGCATGCGCCCATGAGATAGAGGAGCTTGAAAAGTTTTTATATGAAAAGATGGGCGGTGAGAGCCCGGGGCTTAGAGAACTCAGGGTTCCTGTTAAGGAACATCTAGAGATATTGAACTCTTCCTCCATAACACCGGCTTCAACAGCTGCCTCAACAGAAGTAAAGATTGTAACTGAACCTGTGGGAGGGGCACAGGTTATGATCAGTGAGATACAGTCAATGGATGATGTTTCACGGGCATTGCAGGATGCCGGTGAAGTATTGCGTCGTGCAGCATCGTTTGCACAATCCCATGATCCAGCTATTTCATGGCCGTATAGTATTAGCCGTCAAATACTCTGGCTTCAGATGGAGGCTGCCCCTTCCCATACAGATGGAGAAACCAGAATTCCTTCACCGCCGGCTCATTTACCGGAGTCATACCAGACCCTGATAGAGCAGGGTGCATGGAAAGATCTGTTGACTCAGGTTGAGTCCCAGGTACAGGAGTATCCCTTCTGGTTAGACCTCCACAGGTTGAGTTCTATGGCCCTCTCCAACCTCGGTACTTCATACAGTAAAGCCAGGGGGGCTGTAAATTCTGAAATCCATACACTCCTGAGCAGGGTTCCTGAACTTATAGATTTGAGGTTTTCAGATGGTGTCCCGTTTGCAGATGATGAGACAAGATACTGGGTAGAAACAGAAGTCCGTTCTTCTAAAGGGAATATCCCGTCAGAAGGATTGGGGGAATCAGTCTCAGGCCAGGAGAGAGGGGAAGGCTCTGTTATTGCAGTAAGGGACGAGGCCTACAAGTTGTTAAATGATGGACAGGTAAAAGAGGCTATTGGTCTGCTTCAGCAGGAGATATCTGCAGCAACTTCGCATCGTATAAGATTCCTGATTCAACTGGAACTTGCCAGGCTCTGCATCAAGGCCGGCCATATTAAAGCTGCGATATCCCATCTTGAGGCATTAGACCGGCAGATAAGGCGGTATTCACTCGAAGAATGGGAGCCTGATCTGAGTATTGAAGTCCTTCAGACACTATGGAGTTCCCTTAATCTCCTATTGAAGGAATCAGATGCTGCGTCAACGGATATATTGCCGCAGGTGGACTCATTATACAAAAGGCTATGTCAATTAGATATACTAAAGGCAATTGATATGACTGATAAAAAAAAGGGGAGATGGAGTAAATGATGGTATCATAAAAAATATATTATAAAATCAAACAAGAAGGAGGTGAATCTTAGGACAAAAAGGTCTTGACAGGAGTAATATAACGAAACCCCCATGCCCCTTCGGGGCACAAAGGAGGATGAAAACCCCTCACCCTTACCCTCTCCCCTCAGGGGAGAGGGATGGGTGAGGGGAGGATTTTCAGGTGAAATTAACTTAAGCCGTATAATAATGAAAGGAGAATACTATGGCAAAAGAATCATCCGTTGCACCAAAAGAGCGTGTAAACATCGTTTATAAACCTGCCACAGGCGGGGCGCAGGCAGAGGTTGAGCTGCCGCTGAAACTGCTCGTGTTGGGGGACTACACTTTACGGGCTGATGATACTCCGCTGGAAGAAAGAAAACCTGTAAATATTGATAAGGATAACTTCAATGATGTTATAAAAAATCAGGGGCTTAATCTTTCTTTGAAGGTACCAAACAAGCTTACTGGTAAGGAGGGAGAAGATATCCCTGTAAAACTGAAATTTGATTCCATGAAAGACTTCAGCCCTGAATCTGTTGCAGAACAGGTTCCGGAACTGAAGCAGCTCCTGGAGTTGCGGACAGCCCTCCAGGCATTGAAAGGGCCCTTAGGGAATATACCTGCATTCAGGAGAAAGATCGAAGGCATTATCTCGGATGTTGCTGCACGGGAGAAATTGCTAAAAGAGATTAGTGCAGGAGAAGAAGGCCATAAGTAAGGTTAAACCCGATTTATTTAGTTTAAAAAGGAGGATAAACAATGGCAGAAGAAAGAGAAAAACAGGCCGAAACGGCAAAAACAGAAGAAGCTGAGGCCTCTCTACTGGATGCGATATTACATGAGACAAAGCTGAAACCTTCGGAAGAGGGTTATTCTATTGCAAAGCGTGGTGTGGAGGCATTTATAGCAGAGCTTTTATCACCGGCCCGGAAAGAGGCGAAGGTACACCAGGCAGTAATTAATGAGATGATCGCTGAGATTGACCTGAAGATGAGTATCCAGATGGATGTTATCCTGCACAATCAGACATACCAGAAGCTCGAGTCAGCCTGGCGAGGTCTCAAGTTTGTAGTTGACAGGACAAATTTCCGCGAGAATGTCAAGATGGAACTTCTGAATATTTCCAAGGGAGATCTGCTCAATGATTTTGAAGATGCACCTGAGGTAACCAAATCAGGTTTATACAAACTGGCCTATACAGCAGAATATGGCCAGTTTGGTGGAAATCCCTTTGGGGCGATGATTGCAAATTATGATTTTGGTCCTGGTCCGCAGGATGTAAAATTACTCCAGTATGCTGCAAGTGTTGCTACTATGTCACATGCCCCGTTTATAGCAGCAGCAGGACCACAATTCTTTGGAGAAGAGAGCTTCCAGCGTTTGCCAAACCTGAAAGACTTGAAATCCGTATTTGAAGGACCACAATATGTTAAATGGAACTCCTTCAGAGAATCAGAAGATGCACGCTCAGTTGGGTTGACCATGCCGCGTTTCCTTCTCAGACTTCCCTATAGCCAGGAGACAAATCCTGTCAAGTCTTTTAACTACAGTGAGACAGTCAGTGACAGTCATGAGAGTTATCTCTGGGGAAATACTGCGTTTACCTTTGCCACTAAGCTGACAGATAGTTTTGCAAAGTATCGCTGGTGCCCTAATATTATTGGTCCGGCAAGCGGTGGGGCAGTGGAGGACCTTCCTGTACACCAGTTCGAATCAATGGGGGCCATTGAGAGTAAAATTCCTACTGAAGTCCTGATCTCAGAAAGAAGGGAGTTTGAACTTGCTGAAGAGGGGTTTATTGCACTGGCAATGCGAAAAGGAAGTGATAATGCCTGTTTCTTCTCAGCCAATTCCGCACAAAAATCCAAGTACTTCGGTCAGTCCAAGGAAGGTAAGGAGGCTGAGACGAATTATAAACTCGGTACACAACTTCCCTATATGTTTATTATTAACCGAATGGCGCACTATCTTAAAGTTCTGCAAAGAGAACAGTTAGGTAGCTGGAAGGAGAGGGTGGATCTGGAGAGGGAACTGAATCAGTGGATCGGGCAGTATGTTTCAGATCAGGATGTGGTGGACCCGGGCGTGAGGGGGAGGCGTCCCTTGCGGCAGGCCCAGATTACAGTTAGTGATGTTGAGGGAGATCCAGGGTGGTACAGGGTGGATATGAAAGTCCGTCCCCATTTCAAATACATGGGGTCTTTCTTCACTCTATCGCTCGTAGGGAAACTTGATAAGCAGTAGGGTTTTTTAAAAAGCAGTAATTGGATTTTAAAAGATTGAAAAGACGGCAGGTCATGATAAATATTAATATGTGGTACTGAATCCCCTGAACTTGATTAAGGGTCTATAACTCCTTGTAAAATAGTGGCTTGTTGTTCTTTAAATTCTTATTTTAGTAGTAGAAATAAAATGGCATCGTATTTGCTATACTATATTAATCGAAAGCAAATTCAGCAGAAGGAATAAGCCAGGGGTTGATGGCTGATTGCTGATAAATGGCTATTAACATTTAACTTAAAAAGGAGGGTATTACAATGCCAATGCCAGCACACTTAACATTAAAAGGAGAGAAGCAGGGGGATATTAAAGGTTCATGCATCCAGAAGGGAAGGGAAGGGTCCATACTGGTTCAGGGCCTTGATCATGAGGTTCATATACCAGTTGATATTCAGACCGGCCTTGCCACAGGGAAACGTGTCCATGGCAAGCTGAAGATCGTAAAGGAGTTCGACCAGGCATCCCCGCTATTGTATCAGGCCCTTGTCAGGGGGGAGCATATGAACAATGTGGAGATTAAATGGTACAGAATCTCAAAGACCGGGGCCGAGGAACACTATTTCACGATCAGGCTTGAGGATGCAATTATTTGTTCAGTAAGGCCATGGGTGCCGAACTGCCTTGATAAGTCTATGGCAACATTTGGTCATATGGAAGATGTCTCTTTCACATATAAGAAGATCATCTGGAGACACGAGGTTGATAAGAAAGAAGGGCAGGATAGCTGGGAGATCCCAGGAGACTAAGGGTATTATCTAAATTATGGGACGGGAAAGAAGTCTGTTAGAACGGATTGCAGATCCGAGGGCAGATGCACCCTTAACAATTACAGAGAATACGGAACAACTTGCGGACTCCATACTGAATCATCTTAAGAAAATGCTCAACACGAGACAGGGGCATACATTGATTCAGCCGGAATATGGTATGCCGGATATAACTGAGTTTGTGCATACACTTCCTGGCACTGTTGATGGGGTCCGCGGGGCGATCCGGAATTCGATTGAAAAGTTCGAACCGCGGCTCCGCAATGTGGATGTTGCATATGTTCCGTCAGATCATGACACCCTTAGCCTGCGGTTCGAGATTACAGCAGAGCTTGTTACAGAAAAAGAGGATGCATCTGTGTGGTTTGAAACGGCCGTATCTTCTTCCGGGCATATTGATATAAAAGGTTAATCCCCCATTTCCCCCTTTAGTAAAGGGGGATTAAATGGGGATTTGAGGGACTTACTGTGTCATTTAACAAATACTATCAGGATGAACTATCATTTTTACGGGAAATGGGCAGGGAATTTGCCAGGGCCTATCCTGCAGCCGCACAGTTCCTGGCAGACCGTGGAAGCGATCCTGATGTCGAAAGGCTGCTCGAAGGTTTTGCATTCCTGACAGGAAGGCTTCGTCAGAAGCTGGATGATGAATTTCCGGAACTGACTCATGCCATGATGAACCTCCTCTGGCCGCATTACCTCAGGCCAATGCCATCCATCTCAATGATTGAATTTACCCCGATCCCCGGGGCTGTAACTGACATGCAGCAGGTTGCCAGGGGGGCTGAGGTTGCATCGGTTCCTGTTGAGGGGACACCTTGTCGTTTTCGTACAGCCTTTAATGTAGACCTGTACCCATTTACGATTGAACGGGCTGATCTGGAGATGACCCATGATGGACATCCTTCTCTCCGTCTCCGTTTTAGCATGAGCCAGGGGGCGCTGCTGTCTCAGGCCAGAGCGGAGAATATCAGATTACATCTCTGGGGGGATCCTGCATATGCTTTGTATATCTGGCTATGCCGTTATACAAGTGAGGTCAGACTCCGTCCTGTCATACAGGGGAGATCAGGCCAGGAGATCAACGTACATTCTTCAAAGATAAAACCAGTTGGTTTTTCAAAAGAGGAGGCGCTCCTGCCTTATCCTAAGATATCATTTGATGGCTATAGACTCCTTCAGGAATATTTTACCTTTCCTGAGAAGTTTTTGTTTGTAGATTTAACAGATATTGGTCAATTTACCAGCACTGCAAATTGTGATGTCTTTGAAATTGTTTTTGTCTTTTCAAGACCACCTGCTGCATCTTTGCGGATATCTAAAGATAATATCCGTCTTTACTGTACACCTGTAGTAAATCTGTTCCCTGTTGAGTCAGATCCGGTCAGGGTGAGTAATGATCGTGTAGAGTACCGTATACGACCTGCCGGGTCGAACCCGTTACACTATGAGATATATTCAGTGGAACGTGCTGTAGGCTGGGTAAGGGGGAGTGCAGAGGAAAGGGAATATGAACCATTTTATTCTTTTAAACATGGTCTTGGCCCTTCAGGACGTAAGGCCATATATTATCAAACCCATCTCAGGAATGCAGTCTTAAGTGAGGGGACAGATACATATGCCTCTTTTGTAAATATCGACCAGGAGACCATGATACCGCCTACAGAGACAGTAGTTTTCCATCTTACATGTACAAACCGGGCCCTTGCCGGTAAACTCAGGGTTGGAGATATCCAGACCCCGACAGAGAGCTCGCCTGAATTTGCCCGGTTTCAGAATATTTCAAAGCTAACCCCTTCTATTCGCACCCCCATTGGAGGAGATCTTTACTGGCGTCTGATATCCCATCTGTCACTCAATTACATATCTATATCAAACATTCAGGCACTCAGGGGGGTCCTGGAGCTCTACAATATTCAGGCGTTATATGACCGTCAGGCCGCCCGTGCAAATGAGCGCCGAATGGAGGGGATACATGATATACAGAGCCGGACCGAGGATATCCTTTTCCATGGAATGCCTGTGCGAGGGACATCTACTAATATTGCCATGATGGAAGACCATTTTGCAGGTGAAGGTGATATGTTTCTTTTCGCAAGTATCCTTAATGAATTTTTTACCCTGTATGCATCTCTGAACTCATTCAGTCATTTAACGGTTAAAGGTATCCAGCAGGGGGAGATATATAAGTGGCCGCCCAGGATCGGACAACAGATAATTCTGTAAATAAAATGTTAAGCGAAGAAGGATGGAGGTTTTCCTTCTTTCAGATCGTGCAATTATTAGAAAGATATTTCCGGCCGGCAGCAAGAGTGGGTTATCAGGGTCCTGCATCAGAGGAGATAATACGTTTTCGACCCCTTGCATCCCTCTCTTTCCCTGTCTCTGATGTTGCGTCTGTTGAAATATCGGAGGATGATGAGAATAAACCACGTATCAATGTCACAACCACATTTCTTGGTCTGTACGGAACTACAACACCTTTACCTATCTTCTATACAGAAGAGATCCTCTGGTCGGATAAAGAAAACAGCCAGGTACGCGCATTCATGGATATATTTCATCACCGGCTGCTGTCACTCTTTTACCGCTGCTGGATAAAGTACAGATACCATACCCAGTTTGAAAAGGAGGGGAAGGACGATTTTTCAAAACGCATGCTTGGATTAATAGGTCTGGGCACCCCTGGTCACATTGAGAATGCAGGATTATCCGCTGTCCGTTTAATACGCTTTTCAGGAATGATGAGTCAAAGATCACGATCTGCCTCTGCACTCGAAGGGATACTCAGTGACTTTTTTGATGATGTCCCGATACACATAGAGCAGTGTACAGGGAGGTGGGTAACAATAAAACAAGAGCAAAGAATTTCACTTGGACTTAATAACTGTATTCTCGGGATAGATTGTTCTGTTGGAGAGAAGGTTTATGGAAGGAGTGGCAGCTTCCGGATAGTCCTGGGTCCGGTAAGGTACGAGACTTTTGTATCTTTCCTGCCGGATGGGGAGAGATTCAGGATACTCGATTCTATTGTAAAGCTATTTTTAAAAGACGCGCTGGATTTTGATATTAAATTATTACTTAGCGGAGGAGAAATCCCGGGATTAAAACTTATTTCAGACAGCCAGACAAAACTTGGCCAAACAAAATTAGGCCAGACAAAACTTGGATGGACATGCTGGCTTATATCAAACCCATCAAAGGGGCTTGAAGATCAGTCCCTGGTATTCAAGCCGGCAGAAATGAAAATGGCAACTGTTACGCATTAACAAATGATTCTCCATTCCCTTGAAGGGATAGGAGAAAGGGGAGGGTAACTTTTATGATAGGTGTTGATATTAAATCATTGTTAAAACGGCTTAACCGCTTCTGTACGCGCTCACTTGAGGCTGCAGCAGGTCTCTGTGTTTCACGAAGCCATTATGAGGTTTCAATAGAGCATATGCTACTTGAACTTGCAGAAGACCCGGCTGCAGATATCCAGATGATCCTGAAACATTTTGGTACTGATATATCTCATCTTCAAAAGGCCCTGCAGAACTCCCTTGAGGAATTTCGTTCAGGTAATGCAGGGAAACCGGTCTTTTCACCTCAATTACTCGAATGGTTTCAGGAGGGGTGGTTAATAGGGTCAATAGACCTGGGGATGATAGAGATACGCTCAGGTGTATTATTAGCCGGCCTTATAGGGAATCCCGCGAGATACACCACGAGCAGATATTATGATGTTCTGCAGAATATCAGGATGGAAGAGTTTAAGGGAAGGTTTTATGATATCACAGCCGGTTCTTCAGAAGAGCCAACGATAACCGGGGCAGAAAGGGCTGCAGCGCCGGGCAAGGGTGCAAGGGGAGAAGAGACTGCACTGGGCCGTTTTACAGTTGATTTTACGGGTCGTGCTAAAAAAGATGAGATTGATCCTGTCTTTGGCCGGGACAGGGAGATACGGCAGATGATCGATATCCTGGCCCGCAGGAGAAAGAATAATCCGATAGTTGTTGGAGAGGCAGGGGTTGGAAAGACCGCTGTGGTTGAAGGTCTCGCTCTGAAGATAGTTCAGGGTGATGTTCCTGATATCCTTAAAGATGTAGATATATTAGGTCTTGATATGGGATTGCTCCAGGCCGGTGCGGGAGTTAAAGGTGAGTTTGAGAACAGGCTCAAATCTGTTATTACAGAGGTGAAGGCCTCTCCCAAACCTATTATCATGTTCATTGATGAGGCCCACACACTTATCGGCGCAGGCGGCTCTGCCGGTATGAGTGATGCTGCAAACCTTCTCAAACCTGCACTTGCACGTGGTGAGCTCAGGACTATAGCAGCAACAACATGGTCTGAATATAAAAAATACTTTGAAAAGGATGCAGCCCTTGCCAGGCGTTTCCAGCTTGTCAAACTGGATGAGCCCTCTGAAGATGTTGCTGTAGTTATCCTCAGAGGTTTGAGGGAAAAGTATGAGGCATCCCATAAGGTAAGGATACTTGATGAGGCTACAGTGGCAGCAGCCCGTATGTCGAGCCGTTATATCTCAGGAAGACAACTGCCGGATAAGGCGGTTGATCTCCTTGACACTGCTTCAGCACGCGTCAAGATTGCCCTTACAAGCAGGCCTGACATGCTTGAGGATGCTGAACGACAGATACAGACCCTCGGGCGGGAACTTGCAGCGTATAAGAGGGATCAGGCAGGCGGTGCAACTGTTGATCTCGAACGTATAAAAGAGGTCGAGAAAGAGATTGAAGGAAAAAAAGAATATATAATCAAGCTGGAAAAGAGATGGAAGGAAGAAAAGGAGGCAGTTGATAAGGTCTTGTCTATCAGGCAGAAGATCGAGGGAGACATATCAGAAGGCGAGAAAAAAGATATTCAAAAGGAGCTTGAAAAGGCAAAGGAAGAACTGCATAAGATACAGGGAAAAGACCCGCTTATCAAAATAGAAGTTGATCAGGACGTAATCGCAAGGGTTGTCTCAGACTGGACAGGTATCCCGGTGGGTAAGATGGTAAAAGATGAGGCGCAGTCTATCCTTGAACTGAATAAGCGGATGACAGAGCGGATAAAGGGGCAGGACCAGGCATTAGAGAGTATAGCAAGGGGGATCAGGGCATCAAAGGCAGGCCTGGCGAATCCCTCAACACCCATCGGGGTCTTCCTTTTTGTGGGACCCAGTGGTGTAGGAAAGACAGAGACAGCACTCTGCGTGGCTGATCTCCTCTTTGGCGGTGAGCGTTTTATGGTGACAATCAATATGTCTGAATTTCAGGAGAAACATACTGTCTCAAGACTGATAGGCTCTCCGCCAGGATATGTAGGCTATGGAGAAGGGGGTGTGCTTACAGAGGCAGTGCGTCAGCGTCCCTACTCAGTAGTATTGTTAGATGAGGTGGAGAAGGCAGACCCTGAGGTTTTAAATCTATTCTACCAGGTATTTGACAAGGGTATGCTTTCAGACGGAGAGGGGAGGGTCATTGATTTTAAGAATACAGTGATCTTTATGACCAGTAATCTTGCCTCGGATATCATTATCAATAGCTGTTCCGAAGGTCTGAGGCCTGAACCGGATGCCCTCACCGGGGCTATCAGGCCAATCTTGAGCAGGCATTTCAAACCTGCGCTATTAGCAAGGATGACAATAATTCCATTCTACCCGATTGATGCAGAGGCCATGAAGGATATAGTTGAATTTAAATTAAAACGTCTTGCCGGCCGCCTTATGGACAGTCATAGTATGGTGCTGGAATATGAGCAGCCGGTTGTTGAGCAGATTTCAAGGCGGTGTACGGAGGTAGAGACAGGCGCCAGAAATATTGACCATATAATGCAGGGGACACTTCTTCCAATGATCTCAACTGAGTTACTTACCCGAATGGGTACAGGTGCGCTCCCTTCTATGCTAAAGCTTGGTCTGAGTGAAGATGGCGGGTTTAATCTGGATTTTATGGATAAATAATAAGGAGTTTTGCAATGGCTGTCATCAGGTCTAAAAGCGAGGCAGACTATACATTTAAGGTTGGCTCTTACTCTGGTAACAAACTCAGGGTTGTGAGTTTCTTTGGAAGCGAAGGCATATCCGAGATGTTCCGTTATAACATCGATCTCGCCTCACTCGACGGGGAGGTTGACTTCGATGCTGTTATCGGACAGCCGGCCCTGTTAACTATTCATGGACTTAAAGGGAAACGTTATGTGCATGGTATTGTGAGCCTCTTCGAGCAGACAGGAAAGGAAGGGAAATGGACAAGGTACAGGGCTGAGGTGGTTCCGGCGATATGGATACTCTCACGTCACTATACATGCCGGATATTTCAGACTCAGACTATTCCTGATATTATAAAAAAGGTACTGACAGATGCCGGTATTTCATCTGACCAGTTCCGCTTCTCTTTGAAAAAGACCTATAAGCCGCGGGATTACTGTGTGCAGTACAGGGAATCAGACTTATCTTTCATCAGCCGTCTCATGGAGCAGTACGGGATATTCTATCTTTTTGAACATGCTGAGGATAAAGACATTATGGTGATAGGGAATGATCCGGTGGTGCATGTTCCGATCCAGGATCCTGCTACAGTAATTTATCATGCTCCAGGTACAACAGGTGTCTCAGACCAGGAACATATATTTGAATACCGGTTCAACCGTGAGATTCGCTCAGGGGCAGTAATGCTTAAGGATTTTGATTTCAAAAAGCCGAGGCTCAATCTTGGGGCTGAGGAAAAGATAAATGGTGATGGAAAACTGGAGGTATATGATTATCCGGGTGAATATGAGGCACCGGATCTTGGAAAGGACCTGGCAAAGGTACGCCTCGAAGAGATCCAGTCCACACAAAAGGTCGGATCAGGACAGAGCGACTGCCGCCGTTTTATCCCGGGATACAGATTTACACTTGATAAGTTCAGCCGTACAGAGCTCAACAGGGAATATCTTCTGATTCAACTTACTCATAGTGGTAATCAGCCCCAGTCCCTGGGGGCAGAAGGGGGAGGCAGCAGCTCTGATGTTATGTATGAGAACCGCTTTACATGCATACCATCAGATGTATCTTTCCGCCCGCTGCGCCTGACCCCCCGGCCAATGATAGCAGGACCGCAGACTGCTGTCGTAGTGGGTCCAAAAGGCGAAGAGATTTACACTGATGAGTACGGACGTGTGAAGGTGCAGTTTCACTGGGACCGTGATGGCAAGCAGGATGAAAAGAGTTCATGCTGGATTCGTGCAGCCCAGATATGGGCAGGCACAGGCTGGGGCGCGATGTTCATACCCCGTATTGGCCAGGAGGTTATTGTTGAATTCCTTGAAGGAGACCCTGATCAGCCTATTATTACAGGCAGGGTCTATAACGGGGACAACATGCCCCCATATACACTTCCGGCTGAAAAGACAAAGAGCACGATGAAGTCCAACAGCTCCAAAGGTGGTGGAGGATCGAACGAGTTCAGATTTGAGGATGCCAAGGATTCTGAGGAGATATATCTTCATGGCCAAAAGGACTGGACAATCGTAATCGAAAATGATAAAAACCAGAAGGTCGGCAAAGATGAAACCCTGGAGGTTGGAGAAAACAGAGACAAGAAGGTTGGAAAAGACCAGAGCGAAGACATTGGGGATAATAAAACAATTACAGTTGGCAAGAACCATACAGAGAAGATTGGTGAGAATGCGAATATTGATATCGGGAAAGACGAGACTATCTCTATCGGAAAGAACCAGAGCATTTCAATTAACGATAATATGACACTTACTGTTGGCAAGAATCTTACAGAATCTATAAGCGATAATGCTGATTATTCAATTGGAAAGGACTGTATTTTCAATATTGGGAAAAACCTTACCATGAAGATTGGGGAAAAGGGTACTGTCGAGGTCAACAAGGATCTCGGGATGAACATAGGGAAAAAGTTAAATATCCAGGCTGCTGATCAGATCAATATCCTCAGTGACAAAGAGATTGTTTTAAAGACAGGCAGCGCCAGCATTTCGATGAAGAAAAATGGAGATATTGTAATCAATGGCAAAAAGATCAGCATCAAGGCATCAAGTGATCTGGTGATGAAAGGATCGAAGATCTCAGGGAACTGATGTTGTGTTATAATTTCATCTCCTCTTGCGGGAGGGGATTAACTGGAGGGGGAATATGATTTCACAAGAGACGTTACAAGAACACCAGCAGGGGGATGATATGGAACATGGCATATTAA
>MHER01000170.1 GCA_001805205.1 Nitrospirae bacterium RIFCSPLOW2_12_42_9
AACTCTTCCACTTCTGTTGCAGTCTCAAAAGAGATACCTTTATCAATATAGGTGTTAACCTCTTTCTTCAATTTCTGAAGGCCGGCAATTGCTGCAGCAGTATTAAAGTCATCATCCATCGAATCAATGAAATCTGTTTTGCACTCTGCCATTGCATCTTTTATGGCCTGATCTTCTTTTGGTTCAGTAATCTCCTGTCCTTTAAATTCCCTTAACTTTTGAAACATAGCATAAAAACCATCCAATGCCGCATGGGATGAAGACATCCCCCGGTCAGAAAAATCCACAGGACTCCTGTAGTGTTTAGATATAAGGAAATATCGCAAGACCTCTGCAATCACCTGTGATGAATACGGATACTTCTCAAAAACCTCACTTATAGTAAAAAAATTTCCAAGTGATTTGGACATTTTTTCCTGGTTCACATTAACAAAACCGTTATGGATCCAGTACCTTGCAAATGTCTTTTCAGTATATGCCTCACTTTGGGCAATCTCATTTTCATGGTGCGGGAATATCAAATCCTTTCCTCCTCCATGTATATCAAAACTCAAACCAAGGTACTTCATAGACATTGCTGAACACTCTATATGCCAGCCAGGCCTGCCTCCACCCCACGGACTGCTCCATTCCGGTTCTCCCGGTTTTGAAGACTTCCACAGTGCAAAATCCAGAGGGTCCTCCTTTTTCTCATCCACCTCAACACGCGCACCTGCCAGCATCTCTTCTGTATTACGCCCTGAAAGCCTTCCATAACCATCAAAACTCTTTACCCTGTAATAGACATCTCCATTTGTCCTGTATGCATGACCTTTTTTAATCAATCCATTAATTATCCCCTGCATATCTTCAATATGGTCAGTTGCCTTCGGTTCTATGTCAGCCTTTTTAATACCGAGTAATTCCATATCCCTGTTGTATTCTTCTATATACCTTTCAGCAATTTCTTTCCACCCCACACCTTCCTTCTGTGCCCGAAGGATAATCTTGTCATCTACATCAGTAAAGTTCTTAACATATGTAACTTCAAAACCTTTATAATCCATATATCGCCTTATAACATCAAATACAAGGGCACTCCTTGCATGTCCTATATGACAGACATCATAAACAGTAACACCGCACACATACATACTGACCTTACCTGGCATCATAGGTTCAAAAATTTCTTTGTTACCTGCTAATGTATTGTAGACCTTCAGCATAATCCCTTACCTTCCCCAGCCGTATTCCCCAATCAGTGGTACAAAAACACAAGGAAACAGATTCGTTTTTATAATCCCGTCTGATGTCTTAATCACCTTTGTCAACATCTGCGAATATCTGTCACCTACAGGTATGATCAGCCTTCCACCCTCAGCGAGCTGTTCAATAAGCAACTGAGGCACATCAGGCGCTCCTGCAGTAACTATTATAGCCTCAAATGGACTATCCTCTTTCCATCCGAGTGTACCATTTGAAACCTTTATAAATACATTAGTATACCCGAGCTCATCCAGTATGTTTTTTGCACGAATTGATAATGATTCAACCCTCTCAATTGTATAAACATGGCCTGCAAGTTCTGCAAGTACAGCAGCCTGATAACCAGAGCCTGTGCCAATCTCAAGAACTTTTTCATATCCTTCTAATTCCATTGCCTCTGTCATAACCCCAACCATGTAAGGTTGGGATATAGTCTGCCCTTCTCCTATAGGAAGTGCATAATCACCATAAGCAGCCCCCTGCGCCTCCTTGTTAACAAAGAGGTGCCTCGGTACCTTTCTCATGGCTTTCAAAACCCTGTTATCCTTAATACCGCGGGGAATGAGTTGCTCATCAACCATCATATTACGAAGTTCTTCAAAACCAAACATTATATATAATAAAAGTTATAAGGTTTATTATTCCCAATTAATACCAGTTATATACCGATCTTCTTATTGAGGGATGATTCCCATATTCGAAGTGATTTTACTGCACCATATTCGGTTAGATCAAGACGAAGAGGGGTAATGGAAACCATCCCCTCTTCAATAGCAGCGAAATCACTATCCTCAGTCTTTTCCCATGATAATCTGCTCCCTCCAATCCAGTAATATTTTTTGCCCCGCGGGTCAACCTTCTCAACGATTGCATTTTCATCATATATCCTTTTTCCCTGCCTTGTTATCTTAAAACCTTTAATATCCTTTATATCAAGATTTGGAACATTAACATTAAGCAGTACTCCGGGCGGGAGAGAATTTTCTTTTATTAATAAGGCAAGATAAAGTGCAATCCTTGCAGATGTTTCGAATTTAAAATCGCTTTCAGCTACATGGGATACCGCAAACGAAGGTACCCCCAACAGAGTCCCTTCAAATGCAGCAGATACTGTACCTGAATATGTAACATCATCTCCAAGGTTGCCACCCTTGTTTATACCTGAGACCACAATGTCAGGTTTCTCATTTAATATCCCGTTAATACCAAGATTGATACAATCCGTGGGAGTACCATTAACACTGTACATATTATCTCCGAACTTCTCCAATCTTAAAGGCTTATGGAGGGTAAGTGCATGACTTGCTGCTGAACGTTCCCTGTCAGGCGCAATAACATACACATCAGCAATGGTTCTCAGGGTATCTGCTAAGGCTTGAATGCCTGGGGAGTGTATCCCATCATCATTAGAAACTAATATAACCATTCAAAGTCTGGTCGGGGCGAGCCGATTTGAACGGCCGACCACTCCCACCCCAAGGGAGTGCGCTACCATGCTGCGCTACGCCCCGAAAAATTTTAAAAGATATTTTTCAGCATCAACTTTTTAGTAGATCAAGAACTCCCTTCAATTCGTCTGCCACCTTCTGAATAACAGCCGGGGCTTTATTGGATTGCTCCTGAAGTCTTTTCCTTGCCCCCGCAATAGTATAACCTTCTTCATACAGCATCTTCTTAATGCTCATAATAGTATTTATATCTTTCTGTTCATAAACCCTCTGGCCACCCCTGTTCTTTCTCGGAGATAAAACAGGAAACTCAGTCTCCCAATATCTTAGCACGTATGCCTCGAGTCCAGTGATCTTACTGACCTCACTTATTTTATAGAACAACTTCATTACGTTACATCCTGAAATATTTACCCTGCGTTTTCATTCTGTCCATTAACATACTGCTTAAAAATATGGCTTGGTCTGAATGTAACAACCCTTCGGGGAGATATACCTATCTCTTCTCCTGTTTTTGGATTTCTCCCTTTTCTTTCGTGTTTACTTCTTACTACAAAATTTCCAAACCCTGCAATCTTTACAGTTTCTCCGTTCTTCAGACTTTCTTTCATAGTATCAAGCACCATCTCGACAATATCGAGGGCCTCTTTCTTTGATATGCCGATCTTTTCATAAAGCTCATTTGCAATGTCTGCCTTCTTCACATTAATCCCCTCCTGTTAAGAATAAATCCTGACAGTTCAACCAATTGTTAATATTAATGATTCTAACAGCCCAAAAATATTATAATAAATAACTATCAGTGTCAAGAAGACAAGACCCCTGTAATCTCAGGTCTGTATTTCCCCTCTTTAAGGGCCTTTTTATTATACATCCATATACCAACGTAACACAAAACCATTGAAATAAACCCGATTGTTGCAGCCCACCCATCATTTCCACCAATATTCTTACCAATAATACCCCCGATAAAGAAACTTATCAGTGGAATAATATAGGCTATAAAAGACGCCTTAAGGAATGTCTTTGGCCTCATTGCTACCTCTACCCTCTCACCTATGCAGGCACCAAGTTCATTCTTTGCTTCTATGACTACATCTGATGAATTTGACATAGGTTTACACATTGACTTTGATGCACATCCATCACAGGATGTGCCTCGTATTGCACGGACCTTCGCTATCCCGTCAAATACTTCAATAACAATTCCCTGTTCTTTTAAGCCATCCTTCATACATCACCAAGTTCTTTATCCTTAAGTAACTTATATTCAATACTATCAACCAGGGCCTGCCAGCTTGCCTCCATAATATTTTCCGAGACCCCCACTGTCCCCCACTTTCTCTGCTTATCACCTGACTCGATAAGTACACGCACCCTTGAGGCAGTACCCCTCATCCCGGTAAGTACCCTGACCTTATAGTCAATCAGATGCACCTCTTTAAGAGAAGGATAAAACTTTTCAAGTGCCTTTCTAAGAGCATTATCAAGTGCATTTACAGGTCCATTACCAACTGAAGCAGTATGCTCCACCTCGCCATCTACCTTTAACATAATAGTTGCCTCAGAAATGGAGGCCTCCCCTTCTTTCCTCTTTTCCACTATAACCCTGAACCCTATAAGATTAAAAAACCTCCTGTGCAGCCCGAGTGACCTCTTCATCAACAACTCAAATGATCCTTCAGCGCCCTCAAACTGATAACCCCTGTCCTCCATCTCTTTTAATATCTGAAGTACTTCCTGCAGTTTTGGTTTGTTCTCAGGTTTTACAATAATTCCATATTCATTCGCCTTGTGGATAATAGTGCTTAGACCGGAATAATCTGATACGAGGGTTCTCTGAACATTACCAACATCAACAGGTCTTATATGTTCATATGTTGTTGGTTTTTTCCTGACAGCATGTACATGGAGTCCGCCTTTGTGGGTAAAGGCACTATCGCCGACATAAGGCTGACGCCTGTTTGGAGGGATGTTGGCTATCTCACTTACAAAGCGTGACACATCCCGGAGGTACTGCAGCCGCTGGTCTGATATACAATCTATACCCAGTTTTAGTTTCAGATTTGGAATAATTGAGCATAGGTTTGCATTGCCGCACCTTTCACCAAGTCCGTTTATGGTCCCCTGAACAAGGCTTGCACCTGATTCCACGGCTATAACAGAGTTTGCAACCGCAACATCAGAGTCATTATGGAAATGTATGCCGAATGGTATCTTAATAACCTTTCTTGTCTCTTTGAAAATCTTCCTGATCCCGTCAGGCATTGTACCGCCGTTTGTATCACAGAGCACAACCCAGTCTACACCTGCACGTAAAGATGCCTTAAGGGTTTGAACGGCATACTCAGGGTTTGACTTAAAACCATCAAAGTAGTGCTCAGCATCAAAAAAGACCGTTTTGTTCTTTGATTTCAGATATGCAATTGAGTCCTCTATCATTGCGAGATTTTCTTTGAGTGTAACTCCAAGTGCCTCAGTCACATGAAAATCCCAGCTCTTCCCCACAATTGCAACATGGGTTGTGTCTGCCTGAAGCAACACAGCCATATTTGTATCCTCTTCTGCCCTGGTTGATGCCTTTCTTGTACTGCCAAAGGCAACTATCCTGGAATGTTTAAGTGGAAGGCCTTTTACCTCTTTAAAGAATCTGCTATCCTTTGGATTAGCGCCCGGGAATCCCCCTTCGATATAATGTATACCCAGGTGATCTAATTGTTCTGTTATCCTTAACTTATCTTCAACAGTAAAAGAGACATCCTCAGCCTGTGCACCATCCCTAAGTGTTGTATCGTAGATTTCAACCTTCTTCATAATCCTAATTCCCTAATTCAAATGCCCTGTGAAGCGCCCGTACAGCAAGCTCAGTGTACTTTGCATCTATTACGCAGGAAATCTTAATCTCAGAGGTGCTGATCATCATTATATTTATCCCTTCGTCAGCAAGGGTTGAAAACATCTTTAATGCAACCCCTGAGTGAGACCTCATCCCTACACCTACAATTGATACCTTTGCTATGTCTTCTTTAACTTCAAACTCTCTGGCCCCTATGTCCTTTATAATACTCTCCATCAATGTAATTGTCTTTTTAACATCCGAGCGTGGAACAGTGAAAGATATATCTGTCAGGCTCTCCTGGCTTACATTCTGTATAATCATATCAACTATGATACTTGAAGCTGCAACAGGACCGAATATCCTTGCTGCTATGCCGGGTTTATCAGGAACACCTATGATTGTAACCTTAGACTGATTCCTGTCATATGTCACACCGGAGACAACAACCTTCTCCATATCCTCATCCTCCCCTGTAAGTAATGTGCCATTCCCTTCAGCAAATGCAGACAACACACGTACTTTCACACCATATTTGGCCGCATATTCTACAGACCTGTTCTGCAGTACCTTTGCCCCGAGGCTTGCAAGTTCAAGCATCTCCTCATAGGAAATCTTATCCAGCTTCTTTGCATCAGAGACAATATTCGGGTCTGTAGTAAACACCCCTTCAACATCTGTATATATATCGCATAAATCAGCCTTGAGCGCAGCAGCAAGAGCAACAGCAGTCAGGTCTGACCCGCCCCTGCCGAGTGTGGTCACATCTGACCCCTCGCTGATCCCCTGAAAACCTGCTATCACCGGGATTACCCCCTCCTTTAATGCCTCCTGTACCCTTTCTCCACTGATACGTTCTATCCTTGCCTTTGTATGTACACTATCTGTGACTATGCCGACCTGTCTTCCGGTAAATGCCTTAGCCGGATATCCCATACTGTTTAATGCAATAGCAAGAAGTGCAACTGTTACACGCTCACCCGAGGAAAGGAGTATATCCATCTCTCTTTCAACAGGTACATGGGTTATTTCATGGGCAAGGGAGACAAGCCTGTCTGTCTCTCCACTCATTGCAGAGACTACTACAACCACATCATGACCTTCATTGCGTGTGGAAATTATCTTTCTGGCAACATTCTTAATACGCTCTACACTGCCTACCGATGTACCGCCATATTTCTGTACTATTAACATAATTTTTAAAAAACAGAATATTATAGGACATGCAAGATGACTGACCTATAATTTCATATTTTATATCTACAATTTACTTATTAACATATCAATAAGCCTTGTCCCGTCTTCTATAAACATACCACTTTCCTTTGCATTATCCTCATCATATACCCTGCCTGATCTCTTTGCCTCACGGCTGTCATAAAGGATAAAGGGGACCGGTTCCGGTGTATGCGTCTTTAAAGATACCGGTGTGCTATGATCACAGAGTATAAGGATTCTGAATGGCCCCATCTGCTTCATTCCATCCAGTATAACCCCAACAACCTTTTCATCGATCTCTTCTATTGCCTTCACCTTTCCTAAAGTATTACCATTATGCCCGGCCTCATCAGGTGCCTCAATATGGACATACACAATATCCTTAGTCTGCAATTCTCTTAATGCATATTCAGCCTTTCCCCTGTAATTTGTATCAAGATAACCTGTTGCACCGGGGACATCCACTATATCAAATCCTGCATATTTACCTATACCCCTCATTAAATCCACTGCAGCGATCATTGAACCATGCAAACCATATTTAGAATAAAATCCTTCAATCCGGGGCAACTTCCCCTGACCCCAGAGCCAGATCCCATTTGCCATCTTATCACCTCTTTCACGGCGCTTCCTGTTTACAGGATGATCCAGGAGAACCTTCAGTGCCTTCTCCATTGTTGATACAAGAAATTCATCACCTTTTCCTATAGGTAAGCGGCCTTTAACCGGCTTCCCTGTAAAATCATGCGGCGGGGTACATTTAACCTCTGTCTCTCCATTCTTCCATATGAAGAGGTGTCTGTAGCTGACGCCAGGATAGAATCTGATATCATTTCCACCAAGTTCCCTGTCAAGACTCAGGATAAGCTCCCTTGCCTCTTCTGTATTTATATGCCCACCGCTGTAGTCATCCATTACCACATCATCTGAAAGCCTGTCACTAATATATTCCCCTCCTCTCATGAGGGTAACAAGATTGCACCTGTAGGCAACCTCATCCGGGGCCAGCTTTACTCCTATACTCGCTGCCTCGAGCGGGGACCTGCCTGTGTAACACTTCCCCGGGTCATAGCCCAACAAGCTTAACTGGGTAACATCACTCCCCGGATAAAATCCATCAGGTGTAAGTTTTACCAGACCCAGGATCCCATTTTGTGAGAGACGGTCCATATTCGGGATCCTTGCTGCCTGAAGCGGTGTCCTGTTCCCCAGCTCTTTAACCGGAAAGTCTCCCATACCATCACCAACAAGAACAATATATTTCATATCAATACCCCAATACCTTTAATACTTCTGTTTTATCTGCCTTTACAGTTACAGGCCTTTTGGAGAAATTAATTGCCATCTCTGTATCCTTCAGCCCATGGCCTGTTAGTGTACAGACAACAGTATCTCCTTCATTGAATAACCCTTCTTTGTTCTTTTTTATTACCCCTGCAATTGAGGCAGCAGAGGCAGCCTCGCAGAATATGCCCTCTGTAGCAGCAACAAGCTTATATGCCTCTATAATCTCCTCATCTGTCACCATGTTGATCTCTCCCCTGGATTCTGTTGCAGCATTAACAGCCATCTTCCAGCTTGCAGGATTACCGATCCTTATAGCTGTGGCAATTGTTGTTGGATTCTCTATTACACGGCCGTATACTATCGGAGCAGCGCCGGCAGCCTGAAATCCCATCATCTTTGGTAATGATGATATCTTCCCTTTTTTATAATATTCACTATAACCCATCCAGTATGCTGTGATATTTCCTGCATTCCCAACTGGCAGGAAGTGATAATCCGGATTACCTCCAAGCTGATCACAGACTTCAAATGCCGCTGACTTCTGCCCCTCCAGCCTGTACGGATTAATAGAGTTTACAATCGTTATGGGATAATCACTTGCTATACTCTTTACTATAGTAAGCGCCTCATCAAAATTCCCCTCCACCTGAATAACATTAGCCTTATGTATCATTGCCTGGGCTAATTTCCCCACAGCTATCTTACCTTCCGGAATAAGTACAAATACTTTTATGCCGGCACGGGCCCCGTATGCAGCAGCCGATGCCGATGTGTTTCCGGTTGAGGCGCATATGACAGCTTCTGCACCGGCCTCAACTGCCTTAGATATTGCCATGGTCATCCCCCGGTCCTTAAAAGAACCCGTGGGGTTAGCCCCTTCAAATTTCAGATAAAGCCTTATCTTATTATTTATTGCCTTTGAAAGATTTCTGCATGCAATAAAAGGTGTATTCCCTTCATTCAGGGTTATGACAGGGGTTTGATCCGTCACTGACATATATTCCCTGTACTGCTCTATTACTCCTCTCCAGTGCATATGATCCCTCTCTATTATTTACCCTCTTCAACCCTTATCATTACTGTCTTCTCAGAAACAACCGTAAGCCTGTCTATCTCCAGGAGTGCATTTTTAACATTCCTTTCAACTGCCTCATGTGTCATCATCACAAGCGGTACATTACCACCCTCCTGCCTCCCCTTCTGAATTACTGAGGCAATGCTTATCTTATGCTCTCCCAGGATGCCGGATATCCTGGAAAGCACACCAGGCATATCAAGCACTGTAAACCTGAAATAGTACATGGATACTATGTCATCTATATTAAGGATCTTCAGGGGAATCCTGTTCTCTTCCCTGAAAGAGGCCGGTGGTATCCTCCCGTTCCCGCCTTTTAATATATTCCTTGCAACATCTATTATATCACTAACTACAGCGCTGCCTGTAGGAAGGTCCCCGGCTCCTTTTCCATAAAATAACGTGGGCCCCACAGCATCTCCTGTGATATATACAGCATTAAACACACCATCTACAGTTGCTATCAGGTGGCTGCACGGAACCAGGGTTGGATGCACCCTCGCCTCTACACTCCCATTTTTCATTTTTGAGATGGCAAGAAGTTTTACCCTGAAATTAAATTCCTTAGCATAGTTAATGTCCATTGGAGATATCCCTGATATCCCCTCTGTATATATCTCTTTAAAGTCCACAGGTGTACCAAAGGCAATATTTACAAGTATGGAAAGTTTATGGGCTGCATCTATTCCCTCAATATCAAATGTGGGATCTGCCTCTGCATATCCAAGTGCCTGTGTCTCTCTTAATGCATCCCCGAACCCTTTACCTTCATGGGTCATCTTTGTGATAATAAAATTCGATGTACCATTAACTATTCCATATATAGACTCAATCTTATTGGCGGCCAATCCCTCCCTCAGTGCCTTGATAACAGGTATCCCGCCACAAACACTCCCTTCAAAATAGAGGTCAACACCACGTTCTGATGCAGCACTGTATAATTCTTCACCATTTATTGCGAGCAGTGCCTTGTTTGCAGTAACAACATTTTTCCCATTCTCAATGGCATTTAATATATAACCTTTTGCCGGTTCAAATCCTCCCATGACCTCAACTACTATATCAATATCCGGATTATCTATTATCTCTTTTATATCAGTAGTGATAATATTCCGGGGCATATCTGCCGGTACTGGTTTATTTGAGTCCTTTCGCAGAATCTTTATCACCTCAACAGGGACACCAACCCGGCGTTTAATAAGCTCTCCATTCCTGCGGAGAATATCAATCACGCCGGACCCCACTGTTCCAAGCCCTAAAAGTCCTATGCCAATTTTATCCTTCATCTATTTACTCAAAACCTTCTTTATTCCCTGTACCGCCTGCCTTATCCGCTTCTCATTCTCTACGAGTGCAAACCTGACATAATCATCACCAAACTCACCAAACCCGATCCCTGGAGATACTGCAACCTTACCCTCGGTTAGAAGCAGTTTTGAGAACTCAAGTGAGCCAAGCCGTTTGAACTCTTCCGGTATCCTGGCCCAGACAAACATTGTCCCGAGGGGTTTCTTTATTGACCACCCAATACGATTAAGACCATCAACAAGTGCATCCCTGCGGCTCTTATATATATTTACAGTCTCCTGAACACATTCCTGCGGACCATTTAATGCAAGTATACTCGCAATCTGTATGGGCTGAAAAACTCCATAATCAAGATAGCTCTTTATTTTAATCAGGGCACCGACCATCTCTTTATTCCCGACACAGAAACCCACCCTCCAGCCCGGCATATTATAGCTCTTGGATACTGAGAAGAATTCAACCCCAACATCCTTTGCCCCTGGGACCTGGAGAAAACTCGGTGCAACATAACCATCGAATACCAGATCTGCATATGATATATCATGAATAACCATAAGGTCATTATCGTGAGCAAAGTCCACAATTCTTTTAAAAAATCCGATATCGACTACAGAAGTAGTCGGGTTATGAGGAAACGAAATAATAAGCATCTTTGGCTTCTGCGACATCTCTTTGTAGGTATTACAAATATCTTCAAAAAAGTCATTATCCTCTCTCAGAGGGATACTCTTTATCTCACCCCCTACGATTATTACACTGTATGAGTGTATCGGGTATGTGGGATTAGGGGCCAGCACAATATCGCCAGGATTAATAATAGCAAGCGCAAGATGCGACAGACCTTCTTTGGCCCCTATAGTAACAACAGCCTCTGTCTCAGAATCAATGTCAACATTATACCTCCGTTTATACCAGTCAACTATAGCAGTCCTGAGTTTTGTAATACCTTTAGAGGCTGAATACCTGTGGTTTTTTGGATTTCTTGCTGACTCAATAAGTTTCTCGACAACATGTGGCGGGCTTGCCATATCCGGATTTCCCATGCCGAGGTCAATAATATCTTCACCCCTCCTCCTCGCATCAATCTTCATAGAGGTGACAATGCTGAACACATAAGGCGGAAGCCTTTTAATCCTGTTAAATTCTCTCATAAATTATCCCTGCCTAAGTAGTCAAATAATAAAGATTTTCCTTATTATTGTCAAACAGAAAATGACCCAAAATAAAATGATATGGACAGGCTTATTATTTCTTATTTTTTTTATCTACGCACGGCAGGTTTTTATGTACCAGTTTCTTTTTTAGATTACAATAGAGGGCCACGGCTATTGGTGTCCAAATGATCTTATATACAGAACAACCTGCCAGATTTCCTCATCTGTTAGAATTCCGTCGTAACTATGCATCCCTGAACCATGAGAACCAGAGGAAATTACCCACTGCAACTCTCCGTCAGTCCTGATCTTCTGCCATTCTAAATTGCGAAAACTTCTTGGAGAAGGTTGAGGATCCGGAGGAACTCCGGCAGAACCCTTACCATCTCCCTTAACCCCATGACATAGGATGCATCTCCCTTTTTGCTCATATATAATCTTTCCTTTTACAAGAGTGGCAGGGGTATTAGGGAGCGGATTCTTTAAAGTTTTGACAGTTGATAGTTGGCCGGTGGGAACTCTCGACTTATTTATGACCCTTTCACCAGCATAGGTGATACTGGCAATCATTGCCAACCCGATAAAACCGGTTACAACCCTTAAATAAAACATAGCCGCCTCTAATTTATATGCTGAATATCCAACCATTTATATATGAGTAATAGCTGAATATTTATCGGCAGGAGGCATGTTGTAATAAAATGAAATTTACCGGATGTATCTTCTTAACTCACGGTCTGGCTCAAATTTGTTAAGATATCCGAATTTGCAAGACTTTTAATACCCATCCCGCCAGTCCGTAATGCCTTTATCTGTTGCCACTTATACATACTTATCATCCTCCTTTATACCGTAGGTCAATCTGACGATTATATGTTACTTCCCATTAATTTGCTTTGTTTTACATTTTGTGATAATGTAAAGCATGCTTTTTAAAAACAAAGGAGAAGTGTTATGCCGTATTTGAAACTGTCGTCTAAAAATCAGATAGTCCTTCCCAGGGAGGCACGTGATGCTATGAAGGTTAAAGGAGGTGACGAGCTCTTAGTGGTTGTAAAGGGAGACATCACCATTATCATGCCCAAGCCAAAGCAATATTCTAAGACCCTCTCAGGAAAGGGGAAAGGGATTTATCCGAAAGACTACCTCAGGAAGGAGCGCAGCTCCTGGTAACTCACCGCAAGTTAAATATTTTTCTAAGAAGACACAAGCGCATTGGGCTGGATTCAAATATCCTTATATATTTCATTGAAGAACATCCTCAGTATCATCAAACTTCCCGGAAGATATTTAAGGCTATTGAAGCTGGTCGTAATACCGGATTATGCTCGACACTATCCCTGCTTGAGGTGCTTGTTCAGCCTTATAAGCAAAATAATGATGAACTCGTTAACCAGTTTTATGCCCTTCTTACCACCTACCCAAATCTCCAATGGATAGGATTGACAACCGCTATTGCAGATACCGGTGCACGCCTCAGAGCAAAATACACAATAAAAACACCTGATGCTATTCTACTTGCAACTGCTATACATGCAGGGGCAAGTGGTTTTATCGGGAATGATAACAAAATGAAGGGAATCACCGAGTTGGATGTCCTCATCCTGAACGAAACAGACTAATCTTATAAAAGGCTTAAGGCAGACGATACGTTAACAATGGTATTAAGACATACGCCTTTAAGGGACTTTTGGTGTCTTCTTTTCCTTGTTTTTTGAGACTGATGATCAATTTCTATTTCACCTGAGTGAGCTGAGAAGCCTCGGGACGAGTTGTTTTTTTCTCGACAGTACCCCCTTAAGTTCTGCTATGTTGGGAGAGATAATGGGATAACCCATACGGGTCACTATATTTGAATCCCCTGTAAAAAGGAGAAGGCTGTTCTCATATATAATATCTGAAACGAGAAGGGAGGCAAAGGTCAATCTCTCTTCTATGAGTATCTTCCGGAGCGCCTCTACAAGCGATTCTTTAAGTCTTTCAAACGTCAGCATTTCAATAACCTCGATCTGTCCTATTCCTATCTTATGGTCTTTCACCTCATAAACTTTGTAATCTGTCTTTATTATCTCCTCATGGGTCATTTTTAACAGATCAGAGCTGGCATTAAATATATCCTCTCCGAGCCGCTGGATATTAAGACCGGTAACTTCAGAGAGATATTTTGCAACCTTCATGTCTCGATCTGTAGTAGTGGGTGATCTCAGGATAACAGTATCTGAAATAATGGCGGAGAGCATCAGGCCTGCATATGCTTCATCAGGCTCAATGCTGTTCTTTATATACAGCTCTGCAATAAGGGTGCTGGTACAACCAACAGGCTCAACCACAAACAATATAGGATGAAGGGTTTGAAAACTACCAATCCGGTGATGATCATACACCTCCACTACCTCTGCCTCTTCAATCCCGGGGATGGCCTGGCTCGCCTCATTATGGTCTACAAGGATCACCTTCTTACGATACTCCTTTAATAGGTCTCCTCTTGTCAGGATTCCGGTAAGTCTCCCTTCATCATCTACTACCGGACAGCCGCGGAGCCCTGATTCGAGCATCCTGGACCTGACATCAGAGAGCAGGTTATATGGTGATACTGAATAAAAATCAGTAGAATAGACCTCTCCGGCTGGTGTACTCAGATGTAATAACCTTACAGTTGTAGCAGTATCATACGGGGAGGAGATAACACTGACCCTGTTTTTCTGTGCAATCTCAAGTATAGATTCATCAGGGAGAAAACCACCTGTAACAATAAGACACCTCGCCTTATTTTCAACTGCCTGACGCTGTATCTCTCTGCGATCTCCCACAATGACGATACACCCTTCTCCTGAATAATATCTCATTACCTGAAGAAAACCTTCGGTTTCCATTGCGCCCACAACTATTCTTCCGGGTTTGATCTCTGTTTCATCAAAAAGGTACAGGGGATTCCCCTGGATGGCCTTTGACATGCTGTTTAGCGAGGCTATGAGACGATTTGATGTAGCAGCATCCGCATGACGGGTATAAAAACGTGCAAGGTCCTGAAGCGTGATAGCACCTTTATAAAGGCCATCTTCATCTGTAACAGGCGCCATCAGGAGATTGTAAGCGTTCATAAAATCGAGCACATCACCAACTGACATCCCTGTATTAACAGATAGCAGCTCTGCTGTCATAACATCATGAACCCTCACCTTAACATCTGCAAGATAGATGGGTCTCTCTATCTTAAACCTGTCCAGTATATACTCTGTCTGGACATTTATCTCTCCTGCCCTTGCAGCCTTCACATTTTGAATACCTGTTGTTTGCTTAAGGCGGGCATAGGCAAGGGCCGAGCATATTGAGTCTGTATCAGGATTCCTGTGACCTATGATATAAATAGTCTGTTCAGCCATGTCAGTGTAAATGATGACAAAACAGGAATATTATGTCAACCCATTGACAATTTATTCCCCTGTTTGTTAACATCCTTTAGCGAATCCTTCAGAAATGATAATCTACCTTATAAAACGCCTGCTCGAGATGATCCCTACGATAATCGGGATCACACTTATCTCTTTTTTTATTATACATCTTGCACCTGGTAAACCAACTGATGTCCTGACTGAATTAAACCCCAAGATAACCCCTGAGGCAAGAGAAAAGCTTGAAAAATATTATGGTCTCGATAAACCGGTTATTGTTCAGTATGGGATCTGGATAAAGCGTATTGTAAAGCTCGACTTTGGAGAATCCTTTTCCACTGACAAAAGGGCTGTATGGGAGAAGATAAAGGAGAGGGTTCTGATTACAATCATCCTGAATGTCCTGTCTATGGTACTTATTTTTGCAATAGCCATTCCAATAGGAATCTCCTCTGCAACTCATCAATATTCCCTGTATGACAAGGTCACCACAATCATTGTGTTTATCGGTTTTGCAATCCCAACATTCTGGCTCGCCCTTTTGTTAATGATACTCTTCGGGGTCTATTTAGACTGGCTCCCCGTATCAGGACTTAAATCCCTTACCTATGAAAATATGTCCACAGGCGGCAAAGCATGGGACATTATAAGTCATTTAATCCTGCCTGTATTTCTTGGCGCCTTTGGAGGCCTCGCAGGTCTGTCAAGGTACATGCGCAGCAATATGCTTGAAGTCATCAGGGCAGACTATATTACTACAGCAAGGGCCAAGGGACTTTCAGAGTGGTATGTAGTTTATAAACACGCCCTCAGGAATGCGATTCTCCCCATTATAACCATTATGGGATTATCAGTGCCCGGTATTATTGGCGGCAGTGTTATCTTTGAATCTGTCTTTGCAATTCCGGGTATGGGGCAACTCTTTTATATGTCAGTCATGACAAGGGACTACCCGTTGATAATGGGGATACTGACAATCGGTGCCTTATTAACTCTTGCGGGTAATCTTATCGCTGATATTAGTTATGCACTCGCAGACCCCCGTATAAGGGTAAGATGATACGTTTGCAATGAAAACTATATTCTGGAAAAGATTTAAAAAGAATCATCTTGCTGTACTGGGCGGGATAATAGTCTTCTTCCTTTTCCTGATTGCCATCCTTGCACCGGTAGTGTCACCGCATGATCCCAATTCAATAGACGTTAAAAATATACTTGAGCCGCCGAGCATCAAACACCCATTTGGCACAGACGACCTCGGAAGAGACATCTTGAGTCGTATCATATGGGGATCAAGGATCTCCCTCGCTGTTGGGTTTGTGGCAGTTGGGATTGCAACTGTAATTGGTATTATACTTGGCGCTGTATCAGGTTATTATGGAAGCTGGATAGACAGTGTTATTATGCGGTTTGTTGACATTATGCTCTCAATACCGACCTTCTTTCTGCTTCTTGCTGTGATAGCCTTCCTCGAGCCGAGTATCTGGAATATTATGATTGTAATCGGACTTACCTCATGGATGGGAGTTGCAAGACTTGTCAGGGCAGAGTTCCTCTCTGTCAAGGAACGAGAATTCGTACTTGCAGCAAGGACTGTGGGTGCAAATGATATACGCATTATTTTCAACCATATACTCCCCAATTCAATTGCACCTGTGCTCGTTTCTACAGTCCTCGGAATTGCAGGAGCTATACTCGTGGAATCTGCACTGAGCTTCCTCGGTATCGGAATTCAACCGCCAACAGCAAGCTGGGGGAATATTCTTACAACCGGGAAGGATAATATAGAGATTGCCTGGTGGTTATCAGTATTCCCGGGTCTTGCAATATTAGTTACTGTTCTTGCTTACAATCTGCTCGGTGAAGGAATCAGGGACTCCATAGACCCCAGACTCAAAGTATAAAACAGATAATTCTCCGCAGGAGATGCTTATTGAAACAGACTTCCTTTCTTATTTTGCCGCTGGTTCAGAAGGCATGACAGGAACATCAGGAATGGAAGGCAATGGTTGTCCGGTTGTGTTTGCAGGTGCAGAAGGCGCTGCCTGTTCAGGAATAACTGATGAGGAACTCCTTCCTTCTCTTTTACCGAAAAAGGCCAATGAGAATGAGGTAACAATAAATACAATGGCTGCAA
>MHER01000171.1:0-986 GCA_001805205.1 Nitrospirae bacterium RIFCSPLOW2_12_42_9
TGGCATAATGGTTCAGAACAAACTGAAAAAGTTTTTGCTTTACAAGCGCTTCCAATGCAATGGTCATATCCAGAAAGTAATCCACTTACTGTAGGAAATGTTACTGGGTTTATTGGAAATATAGACTCAATATTGTCAGTTTTAGAAAACATTTGCATGATTCCAAATTCTCAATCCCCCACCATCACCCAATCCTCTGCCACCTCTCTCCCCTATCCTGACAGCTTCTTTGATGCAGTTTTCACTGATCCACCTTATTATGATAATGTGGCTTACGCAGATTTATCTGACTTTTTCTATACTTGGTTAAAGAGATCAGTGGGTAATCTATATCCTGAACTTTTTGCAACCCCACTAACACCTAAAACAGATGAAATAATTCAAGATCCTGGAAGACGCAAAGATAGCGCATTTTTTGAAAGGATGATCACCCAGTCTTTTCGGGAATTCTATCGCATCTTAAAACCTAATGGTATAGCCACAATTGTCTATGCACATAAATCTACCGAGGGATGGGAAACACTTATAAATTCATTATTAGACTCAGGCTTAATAATGACCGGTGCATGGCCCTTGCATACAGAGATGGAATCAAGATTAAATGCCAAAGAAACCGCTGCCCTGGCCTCCTCCATCTACATCGTTGCCCGCAAGATGGAGAGGCAACCCACCGGTTTTTATAATGAGGTCAGAGAGGATCTGAAAAGGCATCTCAATAAGAAACTGGAACGGCTCTGGCAGGAGGGGATCGGCGGCGCAGACTTCTTTATTTCAGCCATCGGTTCGGCTATCGAGGTCTTTGGTAAATATGAAAAGGTGATGGATTATGAGGGGAATATCGTCCGTGCCGACAGGATCCTTGAGGAGGTACGGAAGATCGCCACGGATTACGCAGTGCATCAGATATTGCATAATGGATTTGCCGGTGAGATCTCGGATCTATCCCGTTTCTATGTCCTCTACCGCTGGGAATATGGGGATGCAAA
>MHER01000171.1:1001-2786 GCA_001805205.1 Nitrospirae bacterium RIFCSPLOW2_12_42_9
GGCACGCAAACTTGCACAGAGCTGTGGTATTGACATTGCCGCTGAATGGAATAAAAAGGGCTTCATCAAAAAGGAAAAAGAATTTGTCAGGGTCATAGGACCACAGGATAGAGATGTTGAGGATTTAAAAGACTCCAGAGAGATGATCAATGTCCTGCACTCTATCCTCCTGCTGTGGGAAAAGGGGAGGCGTGAAGAGATGAAGGCCAATTTAAAGGATTCAGGCTATGGCAACAGCGAGGCATTCTATCGTGTAGCCCAGGCCATATCCGAGACCCTGCCCAATGAAAACAAAGAGAAAAAACTCCTCGATGGCTTCCTTGCCGGTAGAGAGAGGCTCAGAGAGGATATGAAGAAGGGGACAGCCCAAACAAAACTGTTGTAAAAAGGGAAAAAGGAAATGAGGTCGCAAAAAACCAAAGAAGAAATTATAAGCACTCTTAATTCCTTTCTGGAGATCATAAGAAAAGAATACAAGGCAGAGGTCGTTGGACTCTTTGGCTCTTATGCCCGTGGGGAACTGAGGGAGACCAGCGACGTTGATATCATTGTTAGATTTCTTGATGATGCATCACTCTTTGATCTTGTCGGCCTTGCTGATTTTCTTGAAGAGAAATTAGGCATAAAAGTTGACATTGTACCAATAGACACGATCAGGAAAGAGATTAAAGAAGATGTTCTGAGAGAGGCTGTTTATCTATGAGAGACACGTTTTATAATTCTGGGGAGCATATCTAATTCTATGCACTCTTCCAACAAGTGATAGGGCTAATCATGCATGTCCTCAGAATTAGTGTGAAAATTGATTTAAGAGGAATTCTTATGGAAAATAAGGGGATAGGAGACAGATTGATTTTTGGGGGAAGTAATTCTGTCCCATTATTGTTTTGTTTGTTCTATTGTTGAATGTAACAAATTTGAGGTTACATATGGCTACGTTATGGTTAACTTACGCTTGGAGTGATAATAAAAATAGCGATGTTGATTACATTGCACAAGAATTGGTTCGATCTGGCATAAATGTAAAACTTGATCGTTGGAATATAAATGCTGGGAAACGATTATGGGAACAAATAGGAAATTTTATCCAAAATCCAGAAGAATGTGATGGATGGGTGTTATATGCAACTCAAAATAGTTTAGGAAGTGAATCATGCAAGGAAGAATTTGCTTATGCAATAGATCGAGCATTATATAATAGAGGCAACTCATTTCCAGTAATCGGACTTTTTCCGACTACAGTAGATAAAGAACTCATTCCGGCAGGAATAAAAACTAGATTATATGTCAGCACGGCAGATCCAAATTGGAAAGAGCGTATTAAATCGTCGCTTGAAGGAAGAGCGCCAAACATCAATAAAAGCAGTTTAGAGCCTTATTTATTAGAAATTCATAACGTTTCTACTGGAGGTGATCATAGATTTGCAATTGAAGTGCGACCAAGAGCAGGCACTTGGTCTCCATTTTTGGTTGCAATACCAAATCAAGAAAAAGAAAATGTTAGTCCACATATTAGTTTTGGAGCATGTGGAAGAGTACCAACTGGCGTTGCTCTATTTAATACTAGTTCAGGTTTGTCTGAGGATGAAAAGTACTGGTGTATGACAGCTTCAAATGAGGCATCACCAACTCAAAGTTATTATATACTTTGCAAAACTTTACCAAGGGAGCTTATTTTTGGCATAGATCATGGGCAACCTCAATATACAGTGGTTTTTAATAAATGATGATGATAATGATATGAACATAGATGCTTCTAAGGTGGCGTCTGTTACCTAAAACGGT
>MHER01000171.1:2805-4160 GCA_001805205.1 Nitrospirae bacterium RIFCSPLOW2_12_42_9
CTGGATGGGCAATGTTAGAGTAATAGACAGGATAACTTTGATTCCAGGTAGAGAAAGGCTTAGATAGGATATGAAAAAGGTGCCTGCACAGGAAAGGTTGTTATGAGATGGAAGTAAAAAAGACCATAGATATACAGAAACTTATTAAGATATGCAGGAGGCATAAAATTAATTTCCTTGCGATCTTTGGTTCTTATGCAAGGGGAGACTATTCTGAAAAAAGCGACCTCGATCTGTTAATAAGATTTTCTGAAGAGGTTGATGATGAAATAACTTTATTAGATTTCGTTGGAATAGAACAGGAGTTGTCTGAAGAGCTCCAGGTCAAGGTGGATCTATTAACAGAGGATTCAATAAGTCCTTATATAAAGAAATACATAATGGACGACTTAAAGGTTATCTACAATGAGGGATAATTTTGCATATATTCATCACATATTGGATTCAATCGAAACCATAGAAACTTACACAGCTAACATGGATTATGACAAGTTTTTTGATACAAGATTAGTTCAAGATGGGGTAATAAGACAGATTGAAATTATGGGAGAGGCTGTTAAAAATATTGATCCTGAATTCAAAGATGAGCACCCGGGGATTCAATGGAAGAAGATTGCTGGTATGCGGGATAAACTAATACATCATTACTTTGGTGTGAATATAAAGAAAGTCTGGCGAACAGTTGAAAAGGATTTACCAAGGCTTAAGGAAAAAATAGAGATGATACTGAAGGAGGAAGCATAGATGAGGGCATTCCACACCATCGCTATTCCGCATAGAGATATTCTTGAGGGAAGGCTCACCATGGACGTCTTTGCCGCAGACCTCTATGAGGTGAGTGAGAAGAGGGGGCCTGATGAGTATAAAGATGCTGAGACCTTTTTTAAAAAGACCTATCTGACGCAGGGACTTGCGAATATTCTCTCTGTCGTTGAAAAGCGACTGCATGGTCAGGGAGGTGATCCGATCATCCAGATCCAGACTCCCTTCGGCGGCGGCAAGACCCATTCTCTTATAGCCATGTATCACAAGGCAGAGGAGTGGAATGCAAAGAGGGTTGTTCTTGTCGGCACCGCATTGACTACCAGAGAAACCCTCTGGGGGATAATCGAAAAACAACTGACCGGCAAGATAGAAAGATTTGCAGAAAATAAATGGAGTGCAAGCAAGAAGGAAATCAGGGAGCTTCTTGAGAGACATCAGCCCGTCATCATCTTAATGGATGAGGTCCTTGAGTATGTTACCAAGGCGGCAGGTGTCAAGATTGCGGATAGCACCCTGTCAGCCCAGACCATAGCATTTATGCAGGAGCTGACAGAGGCGGTATCGAGCCTCGATAAGGTCTGCATAGTAGT
>MHER01000171.1:4195-4468 GCA_001805205.1 Nitrospirae bacterium RIFCSPLOW2_12_42_9
TAGCCGCAGAAAGGCTTTATAAGCAGCTTGAAAAGGTAGCGGGAAGGGTTGAGAAGATCTACGCTCCTGTTCAGGAAAGGGAGATCGCCCAGGTAGTCAGACGGAGGCTTTTCAGCGAGATCAAAGAGACAGAGGCAAAGAAGATCGTCTCTGCATTTATGGAATATACTGAGAGGGAAGGGATCCTCCCTCCAGGCGTTCAACCGAGTGAATACAGGAACAGATTTATCGAATCCTACCCCTTTATGCCTGAGGTATTCGATATCTTATATC
>MHER01000171.1:4510-11729 GCA_001805205.1 Nitrospirae bacterium RIFCSPLOW2_12_42_9
CTCTCTCTGATCATAGATTCACTGAAGGAGAAAAACAGGCCCTATGTCAGCCTTTCAGATTTTGACCTCTCGAGCCAGGAGATCAGACAGGAACTCTTAAAACATATCGGTCCCGAATACAACAGTGTGCTGGGACAGGACATCACCGATACCGATGCGGGCTCAAAGAAGGTGGATGTCTCGCTCGGGAATGCCTACCGGGGATTAAACCTGGGGAGCAGGGCGGCGGCCGCCCTATTTCTCTATTCCTTCTCAGGTGGCCATGAGCGGGGGGCAGCCCTCGGCGAGGTCAAGCGGTGCGCTACGACCCTTGAAAATCCTGCAAGCGTCGTAGCAGAGGCAGTTGAACAACTGAAGGGACGGCTCTTCTACCTGCAGAGCTCCGGAGATAGATACTTCTTCTCCAATCAACCCAACATTAACAGGATCCTCTTAACGAAGATCGAGAATATCAAAGAAAAAGAGATCACCAGCCTTGAGCAGACCCTCCTGAAAGACTGTATCCAGGGCGGGAGATTCAAGGTCTTTATCTGGGAAGAAAATCCGGCGAATATCCATGATTCTGAAGAGTTGAAGCTCATGGTGTTAAAAAAAGGGGATGCTTCAGTAATGGAGAACCTTGTTAAGAACAAGGGACAGACACCGCGGGTCTACAGAAATACCATCTTTTTCCTCTACCCCATGGAATCGGAGAGGTCTGGGTTTGTTAATATGATTAGAACCAAAATCGCCTATGACTACATCGAACAGGATAAAGGCCTCAACCTGTCAGAGGAACAGAGAAAAGAGATCAGGAAGGAATTAAAGAAAATAGAGGGAGGTTTAAGAGAGGCCATCCGCAGGGTTTATAGGATCGTTGCCATGCCCCACAGAGAGGGGATGAAAGACATTGACCTGGGTATCCCGACATTCGGAGAAGATCAGAAGATAGATCATGAAGTCTATGACAAAATGAGGACAGATGGGGAAATCCTCGAGAGGATCGTTCCATTGGTGATCAAGGAAAAATATCTTTCCGGCAGGAATTACCTCCCTACGGAACAACTTTATCAGTCAGCGCTCAAGACCCCGGGCGAGACAAGACCTGCCCGAAGGGGAGTCATAGAAGATGGGATCGTTGAAGGAGTCCGGAAAGGAATATTCGGAATAGGTGAAATGGAAGGGGATAGACCTATCTGCCGCTATTTCAAAGAAGATGCCCCCGTTGCATTCTCAGACCATGAGATCCTGATCGCCGAAGAAATCTGCCGCCAGCAGAGAGAAAGAGAGGATATCACAGGAGGCAGAGGACAACCGTACCAAGAACCTACGGGTCCAGCGCCTGTAATCGGGGAAGGAGAAAAGAGAACTGGAACTACTGTGTTGCCTGGCAAGGGCAAAGATAGAGTGACCCTCAGATTTACTGTGCCCAAAGGCAAGGTAGCCAGCATCATGGGGGTCATGAACTTCCTGCAAAGCAAATTTGGGGATATAGAAATCGAACTTATTGCATCAGAAGGAAACATCTCCGAGCAGGATTATGAAGACAAGATAAGAGAGGCATTCAGGCAGATGGGGATTGAGGTGGAGGATGGATGATGATCATCTGAACGGTCTTCTTAAAAAAAGATTCTGGCCGGTTATTCATAGCAGTCTTGAGGCCAGTAATTACGTTTGCCTGCCGGAGTCAAATCCTGAAACAGAGTGGGAAGAAAACCAGAAACTAACGAGGTCATTAACCTTCATGCTCTCTGATGGAAGGTATGTCTTCTTTAAAGGAACGTTGAAGTCAACAAAATGCTTGATAAAATTGAAATCCTGGCGTATATATTACGCCTATAAATAACAGGATTTATAAATTCTGTTACATAAAGAAGATATAAATGACAAAACATGAGATAATTCAGATACTTGACGACTGGAATTTTTGGAATCGGGATCAAAAAACAGGTGTTTCACGGCCAATCTATATTTCAAGACTTGAATCTCTTTTTTCGTCCAATCAAGTTATCACTATAACAGGACCCAGGCGTGCCGGCAAATCATTCGTCATGCGTCAAATGGCAAAGCAACTGATCAATAAGGGACATAATCCAAAGGATATAATGCATGTCAACCTTGAGGATCCGCGATTTACTGAGTCGGGAGTTTTGTTTTTAGAGAAAATATTTGAGACGTACCGTGAATATATATCTCCCCAAAATACTCCTATCTTATTTCTTGATAAAATACAGGAGATAGAAGGCTTCGAGAAATGGGTTAGGATGATGCATGAGCTTTCAAAGGCAAAAATTATTATTTCCGGTTCAAACGCGCGCATTTTAAGCCGGGAGCTGGGAACATTACTAACCGGCAGACATCTGGACATGGAAGTCTTTCCGTTATCGTTTAGAGAATTCCTGTCCTTCAATAATATTGCGCTTACCGATAAGATGGACTTGATTGGAAAGGAATCGGAAATAAAAGGCGCTTTGCGAAAATACATTGAATATGGGTCCTTCCCTGAAGTCGCGCTGTCAGAGCAGAAAAAAGAGATTTTGTTAAGCTATTTTGAAGATGTAATAACTAAAGACCTCTTACGGAGATTCAATATCAAAAAAACTCAGGACCTGAGAGCTATCGCGAAGCACTACCTTTCTAATATTTCCGCTCTTTCAACATTTAAATCCATAGAACGCTCACTTGATATGTCGATAACCAGTGTTAAGAGCTACACCGGATATCTTGAGCAGGCATATCTCCTGTTTCCACTGAAACGATTTTCATTTAAAGTCAAAGAGCAGGAAAAAAGCCCGCGCAAGATCTACGCTATCGATACCGGCTTATGCAACGCCGTCGGTTTTAGATTTTCGGAGAATGATGGAAGACTCGCTGAGAATGTTGTTTTTGTGGCCCTCAAACGGAAACAAAATTTAAATCCGGATATGGAGTTGTTTTACTGGAAAGACGTCCATCATCGGGAGGTTGATTTTGTTATAAAAGACGGGTTGAAAGTAACTAACTTGATTCAGGTTTGCTGGAATGTTCAGGATGAAAAGACCAAAAATCGGGAATTACGCAGTCTCAGGAAGGCTATGGAAGAATTAAATGTTACGAACGCGGCTGTTATCACCGGAGAAATAGAGGGTGAAGAAAAACTTCACGATAATACAGTAAAGCTGATCCCTCTTTGGAAATGGCTTTTGGCTGAGGAAGGTCTTTAAAACTTCATAAGTGGAATATGGGGGAAAAAGGTTGAGATGGCCGCTGAAATCAAGGAGCTTATTGATAAAAAGCGGCCGTCTCTCAATCTTGAAAGGCCCCGCTAATAAGATTATCAGGGGTCTTTCGGTGGGTAAGGAAGTCGTTTTTCTTATTACCTCAATGCCTCATAAACCTTGCCTACGAGCTTGGCAGAAGGTTTAAGGGTTTTTTCTCCCTCTTTCCATCCCGCAGGGCATACTTCATCCGGATGGCCGGCGAGATATATGTTGGCCTGCATCTTCCTTAATAGCTCATCTGCATTTCTGCCTACATTGTAGAAGTTGACCTCAGAGGCGATCAGTTTTCCCTCCGGATTAATAATGAATGTACCTCTGAGTGCAAGCCCTGTATTCTCATCATAGACTCCGAACATCCTTGAGACCTTTCCGGTCGGGTCTGCTCCCATCGGATATTTTACGCTTGTAAGGAGCTTCTCTGACTGATGCCATGCCATATGGGAAAACTTTGTATCTGTGCTAACTGCAACTACTTCACAACCGAGGTCCTTCAGCTCTTTGTATTTGTCTGCAAGGTCGTCGAGCTCTGTTGGACAAACAAAGGTGAAGTCAGCAGGGTAGAAGAATAGTATCGTCCACTGCCTCTTACCCTTCGTATCCTCAAGGTTGATCTTTCCAAAATCACCCTTTACAGGGTCATATACCTCCATTTCAATATTTGGGACAGTCTGTCCAATTGATAAACATTCAGCCATTTTTGCATCCTCCTTATTGTTTAAAGTTTTTATTCACAATCCATCTCTGGATTGCTCAGCGGATTACATTTTCCAGCATCCCGCTGGTATGCTAATTTTCCTGCGTATCTGACGTTGTTACTTTAATTCCATAGGGTCCTGATAGATCATCAGGTGAGAGTACGGCGTACCGTCGTACATGACATAAGTCCCAAATTTCCCCGGCATGGAATGAATACCGCTGGTTTTTGAATCAACCGGCCAGAAGACCATCCAATGTGGAGGTTCCTTTACCTTCCTGGCCACTGGATCATTCTTCGTAGTCAGCGTGATCTTCCCATCCTTCTCCCAGTGCCATCCACCCCTCCCCATATAAGCAATGCCAGGCACAGTATTGGTTGGTTTTGGTGCTCCACTCATAAAATCATTCGCCCACTGCATTGTAGCAGCGTCACCACACATCGGGTCAGGATTCTCATGGTCATCAATATACGGAATACAGGTGAAGCCATTTGTTCCCTTCCTCGCCTCAACCATCTTTCCTTCTTCCCCTATGACCATGATAGTGGCAGCCTCTGATATATATCTTGGCGCCGCGCTTTCAGCAATCTTTATCTGCTCTTCTTTGGATAACGACTGTACACCTTTTCCTCTCTCACCAGCTATTGTGACAGTAGCAAAGATTAGAAGTAATGCCATCGGTGCTATAAAGTAAATGCCCCTTTTCATCGTCCCACCTCCTTTTTTAAATTAATATTTGGAATCTTAGATTAATCTGTTCTTATTTTACTTAATTCTCACCTCCCTTCCCTCTTTTCTGACATTTCCTGCACAGGCCGTAAAAATCCACATGATTTCCTACAAGTTTAAACTCCTTTAATATGTTAGCCGGGAGTTTAAGGCTGTTTGCGTAGTCTTCAAAGACATCCAGTATCTCATCACATTCAATACAGATAATGTGATGGTGCGGATGTGTATTAGGGTCATAATGTTTGCGTGTTGGATCTATTGTAATTTCAAGTACTTCTCCATTATTCCTTAGTGTCTGAAGGGTATTGTAGACTGTTGCAAAGGATATGGTTGGAAATCTTCTTTTGACATCCCTGAATATATCATCTGCGGTTGGATGGCTGGTATTTCCTTCCAGATATTTAAGTATGGCAATCCTCTGGGGGGTCATCCTCAATCCCTTGCCTTTAAACTTTGCAATTATCTTTTCCATATTCATTTCCAGGTGGTAAAAATTCTTACTTTAGAACAATTCTAATCTAAGAAAATATGCCTGTCAAGAACTTTTTTATTGTCATATCATTTAAATTTTATTTTATGCCACGAAGGGGGGGCAGCAGGTCAACATATTGAGGAATCAGATAACATGTGCTATACAATATGTGAAAATGCATAGCGAGCGCAATCCCTGCAGCTTGCTGCAGGGAGCTTCAATCTTATTTCAGGAGGAGATTATGGAATCTTTAAAAGGTAAAGTTGCACTGGTTACAGGTGGAAGCAGCGGAATAGGACTGGCCATTACACGGGTCCTCTTAGAGGCAGGGATGCATGTGGCAATATGCGGCCGTGATAAAGATAGGCTCAGGAAGGCGGAAAAGGCCCTCAAGGAGTATGGCAAAAATCTCATTGTCATGTCAGTTGATGTGTCAAATAAGCCCCAGGTGAAGAAGTGGGTCAGGGCCTCTATAGACCGGGCCGGCAGGGTGGATGTCCTGGTGAATAATGCAGGTGTGGCCCGGTGGGCAGAGGTGGAGAATATCACAGATGAACATTTAGACTATCAGCTCAATGTGAATTTGAGGGGTCCGCTTTATTGCTCACAATCGGTGCTTCCATATATGAAGGAGCAGAGGAACGGCTATATTATCAACATCTCTTCTGTTTGCGGGAAATTCGGTTTTGCAGGCACAACAGCCTATAGTGCAAGTAAATTCGGCCTTATGGCCCTTTCAGACAGCCTGAGAGAAGAAGGTGCAGCCCATAATATAAAGGTTACTGCAATCTGTCCTGGATATGTAGCAACACCAATGGTGACTGATGCCCCTGTCCCTCTTGATGAGATGATCCGGCCTGAGGATATTGCCAGCACAGTGTTGTTCTTATTGAACCTGTCTGAATATGCAGCAATTAAAGAGATTGTGATTACGCGAAAGGGTGAAAGTTAGAAATCAAGTTACATTGATTAAAAATGTAGTAGATACTGTACCAAAGTGTAGCAGAGGCTTTAACCTCCGAAAGGGTCAACTAAATCCGATCTTATCCAATTACCTCCGGTGTGCAGATAGAGTTGACACTCTTTAATATTTAGGGCAATAATGATGCATGATTAAGTTTGAAAGACTGCCCGAAGATATACTGACGAAGATTACTGAAGGCAAAAAGGTCCTTTTTGATGACAACAATGTCATATTTGCATATCTTTTCGGTGGACTTGCTGAAGGAAAGGTAACCCCTCTCTCTGATATAGATATAGCCGTTTTCCTGAAATCGGCTCACAATGTTGTTGAATATAAACTCGGACTATTCGACAGGCTTGCGGACTCTCTCGGCACCAGTGAAATTGATCTCGTAATCCTGAATACTGCCCCGATAAGCCTTACCGGAAGAATATTACAGAAAAAGCAGCTAATTATTGATAAGGACCCTCCCCGGCGTCATGTATTTGAGTCAGTATCATTACGGAAATTTTTTGATTTTAAGAAAAAAGAGGATATATATTTTCTGAGGAGATATGGCATTGGTAGATAAAGCTGTAGTCTTGAGAAAACTGTCAGAGCTCGGAACATACTACGGTCAGATAAAAGAATTCTCAGATATTACTATTGACAACTATAAGAATGACTGGAAGACACAGCGTATTGTTGAGCGAACACTTCAGATAATGATAGAAACATGTACAGATATTGCCAGTCATATCATCTCTGACAGAGGCATGAGGCCCCCAACAACCTATGCTGATACATTCAGGGTATTACTCGAAAATGATATTATAAATTCTGAGATGTTTGGTACGATGGAAAAGATGGCCAAGTTCCGCAATGTCGTTGTTCATCAGTATGAAAAAGTAGATGCAGAGATTGTCATTGTAATCTTAAAACGACAGCTTAAAGACTTTGATAGATTTAAAGATGTCATTCTGACCTATATGCAGGGCTTACCAGAAGGCAGTCAATCCTCAGATGTATAATCAAAATAGTCCTTATGTTTATCCCGGTTGTTCTTATTGAACCTGTCTGAACATGCAGTGATTAAAGAGATAGTCATCACAAGGAAGGGTGAGGGTTAGATTATACCTTT
>MHER01000171.1:11745-24810 GCA_001805205.1 Nitrospirae bacterium RIFCSPLOW2_12_42_9
GTTAGATTATACCTTTTTCCCGCAAACTATAGCTGATGACATCGGTTGTGGTAAATCTTCGCGTGTTATATCAATAAATCCTGCATCTTCAAGCCATTTTTGCACTTCATGATATCCATAGTCTCTCCCCTTTGTAGTAAGAAGCATATAGATACTGAAGATGGCCCCGCATACCGGTTTTGTAAGGCTCTCATCCATTATATGGTCTTTGATAATGACCCGGCCGCCAGGATTTAGTGAGCAATATATCTTTTGCATAAGATTACTGTTTGCATCTTCATCTTCACCATGGATGATATTGGACAGAAATATTACGTCAAACCCTTGTGGCAGAGGGTCTTTATTATAATCTCCGGAGATAAGTTTAATCCGGGGCCTGATCCCCTCTTTTTCAAGGACTTTTCTTGTTATATCAAGTGTGCCAGGCAGATCAAAAATGGATATGGATATACCAGGATGCCTTTTGTATATGGCAACAGGATATGTCCCTGGTCCGGAGCCAATATCGAGCAGAGAATTAACGCCTTCCATATTTAGTTTTTCTGCCAGGTATGTTGCATCACCTCTGGCGGATACGAGGTGATGCATGGCCATTATAAAGCATTCTGTATCATCCCTGTTTGTCTGGTACATGTCAGGAATTCTCGCAGGTTTGCCTGTCCTTATAGCCTTAGAAAGCCCTTCCCACACATTCCACATTGAAGATTCAAATCTGATCATCCCGGCGTAACAAGCCTCTGAAGTTGACAAAAGGTATTTTTTTGAAAGATCATTCAGATAGAAAAGGTTATCCTCTTTTTCCATGAGACTCATGGCTGTGAGCGCATTCAATATTAGGCCGGTTGCCCTCTCGTCTGTATGAAGTTTTGCCGCTGCATCCTCTGTGGACATTCCCTTATCCCCGATGGTATCGAATATATTTAATTCAACAGCCGCATGAAGTATCCTTGATTCCGCATATGCCCCAGATAGGTTATCAAGATATGTAAAGTCCATATATCGTATAATAGTTACATAACAAGAATTTTGCAAGGGCGAAGGGGCTCAGGTCTTGCCTCATTCCACTTCTTTATTACTGTTGACAATGTTTTTTAAAGTTGTTAGGATACAACCTGTTGATATACAAGGGTCTATAGGTAAACAAAGCTTTTTTAGCATTTAAGTGTATTTTTCAGTGTGAATTAACTGGTGCGGGCGGGTAGCTCAATTGGGAGAGCGCAGCCCTTACAAGGCTGAGGTCACAGGTTCGATCCCTGTTCCGCCTACCATAATATCAGTGGTTGAATAATATTTTAATTATTGTGTGGGGTCGTAGTTCAGCACGGTTAGAACGCCTGCCTGTCACGCAGGAGGTCGCGAGTTCAAGTCTCGTCGGCCCCGCCATATATCTTAAGGCCCATCAATTCTATAATAACATAGCATGTTATTATTAGTGATGGGTTTTTTAATAATAGATGAATATATCCGGCAATATAGAATCAGAAATTTTTAAACTGATACTTTCAGCAGGGATTGTTGCCAAGATTGTATTATTTATACTCTTCATATTTTCAATCTTCTCATGGGCTGTAATCTTCTTCAAGTTATATCAGATCCGTAAGGCAGAAAAAGGGGCGGGTGATTTTCTTGAATCATTCTCCAGGGCTGATAGTATCCATCATCTGCGCCTGTCTAATAATAAGAATATAGATAATCCCCTCTCAGCCCTGTTTAAAGAGGGCTATAGCAGGTTTGAGGAGATAAATAAAGGCAAGAGCAGCCTCCTGGCTGACCGGCCTGCATTCCTGAATGCTATAGAGAGAAGGTTAAAGGGGACTATAGAGGATGAGGTAACCTACTATGAGGGATACCTCCCTTTTCTTGCCACAACAGGGAATGTGACCCCGTTTATCGGACTCTTTGGGACTGTATGGGGTATTATTCATGCCTTTCATCAGATTGGATTTCAGGGATCTGCAAATATAGCTTCTGTGGCACCCGGCATTGCAGAGGCATTGATTGCCACAGGTGCAGGACTCGCCACGGCTATTCCTGCAGTAGTAGCTTATAACTATCTCTTAAACAAGATAAGGAAACTTACTTCAAAGATGGAGGTATTTTCCGGGGAATTTATCGCCTCTCTTGAGACTGAGATATGGCCTTCAGATAATGGAAAATAAAAGTCACAGATTAATGAGTGAGATCAATATGGTGCCTTTTATAGATATAGTACTTGTGCTGCTTATTATCTTTATGATATCAGCCCCCCTTATGTACAGGGGCATTGATATTGACCTACCGCAGTCATCTGTAAATACTATCAAGCAGGAACAGAGGATATTACTCACTGTTGACCGTAACCACAATGTCTTTGTAGATGATGAGATGGTTCCAATAAACAGGCTTGAGAGTGTCATTCAGAAAAAGAGAACATCACAGTCAGACACCACTGTTTATTTAAAGGCAGACAGGGATGTGCCTTACGGGACTATTATCAGTGTGATGGATATAGTGAAGAGTCTTGGCATTGACAAGCTGGGAATGGTTACCGAACCATTGAAAGAATGATTATATGTCAGGCATCCTGATTAACAACTTAATTTAGAATTATGACTGCAACGGTTGTCATATCTTTCTTCTTCCATATAGTGATTTTATTTGCCATATTGTCCACCGGTATAGTGAATAAGTCAATATTTGCAGGCAGGGCGTTTATGCCGGGGTCTGCAATTCAAGTTAAACTGGTTGATATGCCTAAGGGATTAACTCTTGCAAATACAGTTACAGAGAAGGTCGAAAAGAACACAGAAACACCAGGCAATAAAAAGATAAGTGAACCTGCAAAGAAGAATGATACTGTAAAAAAGAAGACAAAGATAAATGAAGGTGTAATAAAATCTCAAAAATCCAGGACTGCAATGCCAGAATTAGTGATAAAAGAAAAACCACAACCATCCACACCCACTCAAATAAAGGAGGGTGGAAAAGGAGATATGCCGGAGGTATATGATCCGGATCAGGGGATTTTACATAATTACAGTAATGCTGAAAATGGAGAGGGGACGCAGGGGGCCAAGCTTGTACCCGGGGAGGGGATCTCAGGCGGACCTACGGTCGATATCACGAACTTTAAATATGACTATTACCTTGACATAATAAGGAACAGGATCAATAACAAGTGGAACCAGCCTATATAATACAATCAGGTTAGAGAGGCGCTGATAGAATTTACAATCAATAGAAATGGTAAGATAGATAATATCAGGATATCTGAGTCCTCAGGGGACAACTATTTTGATCAGACAGCCCTGAGGGCAGTATCTCTGTCAAATCCGTTTCCTCCGCTGCCACGTGGTTATAAGGATAATTATTTAAGGGTAAGATATAGATTCATCTTTGGCAGGAAGGGGTGAAAGCCATAGCCCTAATCTTTACACTCTTACTGTTCTCAATGATCTTACCAACCGGGATTTCATATGCAGAGGAGGTCTATTTAGAGACATTAAAGGGTGATATAAGCAGGATACCTGTTACAGTTATTGTTAACGGCAATAATTCAGATGCAGTTTCTAATATACGGAAAGTACTTGAGTATGACCTTGACAGGTCTCTTTACTTTGATTTGATAAAAGTTAACGGGTTTGATGTCTTTGATATCAGGGGGGGGGTCCCCTCAAGACTTGATGAAAATATGAGGATGCAGCTCAGGTCATTGGGGATTGATTCAGTGATCATGGCTTTTGTTACAAAGGATGAGAAGGGGATTAAATTAGACGGTAAGATATATGAGACTGGAAGTGGAGAGCTGATTTATGTTAAAAGATATATAGGCAATGACAATCTTCTCCGCAGGTTGGTTCACAGATTCTCGGATGAGATAGTCTTCAGGCTTACAGGGGAGAAGGGGATTGCACAGACCAGAATAGTTTTTATATCAGACCAGACCGGCCAAAAGGAGCTATATATAATGGATTATGATGGCTACTCTCCAAAGATGATAACAGGGAACAGGTCACTTAACCTCTCTCCGTCATGGTCACCTTCGGGCTCGCTTATTGCTTATACATCATACAGGGATGGGAATCCGGATATATATATTGTTGATCTGGGCACGAGTAAGAGGTGGAGGCTTACTGACTATTCCGGTCTGGACATATCACCATCATGGTCACCGGATGGGAATGTAATGGCATTTGCAACCAGCAGGGATGGCAACGCCGAGATCTATATGATGAACAGGGATGGTAAAGGGGTGAAGAGGCTCACATATATGCGCGGCGAGGATGTCTCTCCAACATGGTCTCCAACAGGCAGTGAGATAGCATTTACATCAGACAGGGGGGGCAGTCCTCAGATATATGTTATGAAGGCTGATGGCACCAATGTTCGCCGGCTTACATTTAAGGGGGAATATAACAGCGATGCAGTATGGTCACCGAGAGGAAATAAGATAGCCTTTGCATGCAAGAGGGGGAGCGGCTTTCGTATCTGCACTGTAAATCCGGATGGGAGTGGATTGGAAGAGATAACCGATGGGCCAGGGAGTGATGAATCACCTTCATGGTCTCCGGACGGTAGATGGATAATGTTCACATCATCGAGAAATGGTAAATGGAATATATATATGGTAGATATAGACGGGAACAGGGTGGAGAGGATTACAAATAGCGGTTCAAATAACTGGGGACCTGACTGGTCACCGAATTAATAAGCATGGGGGATTTTCAGGTGAAAAAAGTATTATTGATTACGATGGGATTGATATTCTTATCCGGTTGTGCAATGCAGGCAGACCTTGTGGATTTAGAGAATGAGGTAAGAAAGATGAAGGCAATATTATTGGAGACAAAGCGTGATGTAGCACTAATGCAAAAGCCTCAAAGGTCTGAACAACAGGAACAACTTGCAGAGCAGAACAGGGAGAAGATGGCAAGGATTGAAACAGAGACAAAAGAAAAGTTAAACAACCTTCAGAAAAATCAGGCGGACTTTGAGGTCAGGTTTGATCAGCTCTCCACAGATGCACAGGTCATACAGGGCAGACTGGAGGAGAACAACCACAAGTTATCTGAACTGTCTGAAGGCATAGATGATCAGGAGACAGCCATTCAGGAATTATCAAGAAAGCTTGATCTTATAGAGACAAGGATGAATGAGACTCAGCGGTCACCGGATAATAAGATACTACTCCCTGGTAAAGATATTGACCCGAATAAGGATATTAAGCCGGTACTGCCTCCTCCAAAATCAACAGGGCCGCACCCTGTTCCTATGACTCAGGATACTGACCTCACAAAAATAGCACCTTCAGAGCTCTACAATCAGGCGTATAAGGATTACATGGCAGGCAATTATGATCTTGCCATTACAGGATTCTCAAATTATCTCCGTCAGTCACCCACAGGGACTCTTGCGTCAAATGCACTGTACTGGATTGGTGAGTGCTATTACAGTAACGCAGATTACCCTAAGGCAGTCTCGGCCTTTGAGAGTGTCACCATAGATTTTCCCAGGAGTGAAAAGGTAGTGGGTTCATTATTGAAGATGGGTTATTCATATGAAAAGATGGGAAACAATAGTATGGCATTAGTCTATTATAAAAAGGTTATCGAACAATTTCCATTCTCTCAGGAAGCCGCTTTAGCAAAGGTAAAACTAACAGAGCTTAAATAAGTTTAATAAAAAGATTACATGCCTGATAAGATAAAACACCTGCCACAGGAATTGATAAATCAGATTGCAGCCGGAGAGATAGTGGAAAGGCCTGCCTCAGTAATAAAGGAGCTTATTGAGAATTCAATAGATGCAGCGAGTACACATATCGTTATTAAGATGGAAAAGGGCGGCACAAAGCTTATATCTGTTTCTGATAATGGCATAGGAATGAGCAGCAGGGATGCCATGTTTGCCTTTGACAGGCATGCAACAAGTAAGATTTCCTCAAAGGATGACCTGTTTAATATACATACACTCGGGTTCAGGGGTGAAGCCCTTGCCAGTATCGCTGCAGTGGCAAGGGTAAGGCTTAAGACAAGAGAAAGAGATTCAGATACAGGTACATATATAGAGATAGAAGGAGGCAAGCTGATAAACAATCTGAAGATTGGATGTCCTGCCGGGACAGAGATAGATGTGAAGGATTTATTCTTTAACATACCTGTGAGAAAGGGCTTTCTAAAAAGTCCTACAACAGAGCTGGGACATATAATCAGCATAGTGACCCATATTGCAGTCCCATATAATGAGGTGCATCTTACTTTAATCAATGCAGAAAGGGGAAACAGGGTACTCCTTGATTTTCCCCCTGTTAAGGGCATTGAAGAAAGGGTCTTTCAGATACATGGCGGTGATGTACTGGAAAAACTTGTTAATATATCCGGAAGCACAGATGGGTGCAGTATACATGGACTTGTCTCAAAGCCTTTCCTGACCTTTAACAGCAAAGAAAGCCAGATGCTTTTTGTTAATAACAGGTCAATCAGGAATCCTGCTCTTTCACATGCCATCCAGGCTGCATATCTGGATCTGATACCCAGGGACAGACACCCCCTGGTTTTTTTATTCATAGATATAGATCCGGGATCAATAGATGTTAATGTACATCCAACCAAGAGGGAAGTAAAATTCAGGGAAAGCAAATACATCCACAATATGGTAATAGATACTATAAGAAGCGGACTTAAGGCAAAACCTATAACTGAGGTGTGTGTCTATACAGGAGAGTTTGGGAGTAAAAAGTATGAGGTACATGAAGGTGCAGGAGAGATATTAAACAAGGAGATAGAGTTTCATGTCCAGGAGATATCCGAGGGGCCATACATAAGGATACTTGGTCAAATCGGTGCACTTTTTATAGTCGCAGAGATAGACGGAGATTTAAATATCATAGATCAGCATGCAGCGCATGAAAGGATATTATATGACAGGCTTAAAAAGGGACATATCTACGGCAGGGTTGATTCTCAAGGCCTGCTGATTCCTGAAACAGTAGAGATGACACTTGATAAGGCTCAGATATTGCTTCAGTATATTGCCCCCCTTAACAGACTGGGGTTTGATATAGAAGAGATGGGGGATAAATCTTTCATGATACGTGCCATCCCTGTGACCTTTGCCGGAGAAGACTCAGGGACACTCCTGACAGATATGACTGAAGAGATAATGGAGTGGGGGCTATCCCCTGGTAAGAATATGGAGCTCATAACTACTGAGAATATTATTAAGGCGCTCTTGAGCAAAAAGGCGTGCCACAGTGCGGTCAGGGCAAAAGGCCTCCTTTCAAATGGTGAAATGTCCTCCCTTTTAGCGAGCTTATTAAAGACAGATATGCCATACACCTGTCCTCACGGGAGACCTGTTATTAAGAGGTTTTCATCTGAGGAACTCGCGAGGATGTTTGACAGGAAGTGATACCAATAATAGTAATAGTTGGACCGACTGCAGTTGGCAAGAGTGCTGCAGCGATGAACCTTGCGCTGCTCTTTGACACGGAGATCATCAGTGCGGACTCCATGCAGATATATAAAGGATTGGATATTGGCACAGCAAAGCCATCAGGAGAGAACCTGAGAAAGGTCCGGCATCACATGATCAGCATCATCGAACCTGATGTCAGATTCAGTACAGGTGAATTTGTCAAACAAGCCCGTCCGGTAATAGAAGATCTGAATAGCAAGGGCAGGATTCCAATAATAGTTGGCGGAACAGGTCTTTACATACGGGCACTGGCAGATGGACTGTGTGAGGCACCGAGGGCAGACTGGAATATCAGGAAGAGTTTATATAATGAGGAAGAGGTGCATGGGAAAGGTCATCTCCATAATAGATTATCAGCTATCGATCCGGTGTCTGCAGGGAAGATTAAACAGAATGATACAGTCAGGATAGTACGGGCTTTAGAGGTATACGAATCAACAGGTATCCCTTTGTCAGAGATACAGAAAGGTCATGGTTTCAGTGAGAGAAGTTATGATATGTTTATAGCCGGGCTTACAATGGACCGGAAGAAGCTGTATAAAAAGGTAGAGGAAAGGGTTGACGGCATGGTGGAGCAAGGGCTTGAATATGAAGTAAGGAGGCTGATGGACAGGGGCGGAGACTCTCTCCCGGCCATGCAGGGTCTTGGATACAAACAGTTTGCAGGCTATATCAAAGGAGAGTATAGTCTTGAGGAGGCTGTTCGTTTGCTAAAAAGGGATACAAAGAGATATGCAAAGAGGCAGCTTACATGGTTCCGCAGGGATGAGCGGATAAGGTGGTATTCAGTCAGGGATGATATGTCACATATGGAGGAGATAAGATTAAACACCGTTAAATTTTTTGAAAGGAGCGGCCCATGAGCAGACCAACATTTAATTTGCAGGACCAGTTTTTAAATCATCTTAGAAAAGAGAGGACACCGGTGACTGTCCATATCTTAAATGGCACAAAGATTACAGGCATTATTAGAGGATTTGATAATTTCAGTATCTTATTGAAAGGGGAGAACCAGCATTTCATATACAAGCACTCTGTTGCCCTTATTGTTCCCAAGAAGGCCATAAGAGATTTTGATATGAAGGAACATGAAGAAAGGAAGATGGAAGAGGTTGTTAATGTCTGAAAAGGCGGGTTAGGGGAGGATTTGATAAATGTCAAATGTGGAAATTGGTGTAATCGGTGGAAGCGGTCTGTACAAGATGGAAGGGCTCGAGGGAGTAGAAGAGATTGAGCTGAGTACTCCTTTTGGACAGCCATCTGATAAATTCATTGTTGGAGAATTAATTGGAAAAAGGATAGCCTTCCTCCCCAGGCATAAAAGAGGGCATACCATTCAACCCGCTGATTTGAACTTCAGGGCCAATATATACGGGATGAAAGAACTCGGCGTGGAGAGGATAATATCTGTAAGTGCAGTAGGGAGTATGAAAGAAGGCATACACCCTAAGGACATAGTAATACCGGATCAATTCTATGATAATACGAAGCGCCGTGTCAGTACATTCTTCGGCGATGACATTGTTGCCCATGTATCACTTGCAGACCCTGTTTGCCCTGTTCTTTCCGGGATACTGTATCAATCAGCGGTTACGGCAGGTGCTAAGGTACACAGGGGCGGCGTTTATTTATGTATAGAAGGTCCGCAATTCTCAACGCGTGGTGAGTCACTAATCTATAAAAAATGGGGTGTGGACATTATTGGAATGACCAATGTGACAGAGGCCAAACTTGCAAGGGAGGCAGAGATATGCTATGCAACGATTGCACTTGTCACAGATTATGATTGCTGGCATAAGGAAGAGGCAGCAGTTACAGCAGACGCTATAATCGGGATATTGAATCAGAATGTGGAGACTTCAAAGAGGATTATAAAAGAGGCAGTTGGTGATATCAAGGGAAGTCGCGGCTGCATCTGCGCCTCGGCAATGAGTAATGCCATTATCACGTCACCTGATAAGATTCCATCTGAAACTAAGGAGAGGCTGAAACTGATTATAGGGAAATATGTGAAATAAGGATCCCCTTACCCTTCCCTCCTCCAATAAGGGTGAGGGATAAAGGTGAGGAGGGATATCTGAAAATGCATAGCGAGCGCAATCCCCGTAGCTTGCTGCAGGGAGCTTCAAACAGGAGGTTATATGAGTCTGTTAGTTGTTGGGTCAGTTGCGTTTGACAGTGTTAAGACCCCTTTCGGTGAGGCAGAGGAGATACTCGGAGGTTCAGCAACATATTTTTCCACTGCTGCGAGCTATTTTACAGAAGTAAATCTGGTTGCAGTCGTAGGTGAGGACTTTCCTTCACAACATGTAAATTTTCTAAAAAGCCGGGGGATTAATACAGACGGGCTTGAGAAACAGGATGGCAAGACCTTCAGGTGGAAAGGGGAGTATGGCTATCAGTTAAATGAGGCCCAAACGCTTGAGACACATCTTAATGTATTTGAAAGTTTTAAGCCCTTACTACCACAGTCCTATAGAGATTCAGAGGGTGTATTTCTGGCAAATATAAATCCTGAACTCCAGACCGATGTCCTGAATCAGGTAACGTCCCCGAAGATTATAGCCTGTGACACCATGAATTTCTGGATATCCGGCAAAAGGGATGCATTACTTAAAACACTTGAACATGTCGATATACTTATTATAAACGATGGAGAGGCAAGACAGCTCGCAATGGAGGCGAACCTTGTGAAGGCAGCAAGGATTATAAGATCATATGGCCCGAAACATCTTATAATTAAGAGAGGGGAGTATGGCGCCCTGATGTTCAATTCACAGAGTATATTTGCAGCGCCTGCATATCCACTTGAGAATGTCTTTGATCCAACAGGTGCAGGTGACAGTTTTGCCGGAGGATTTATGGGTTATCTTTTAAATACGCGTAATTTTTCAGAGTCTAACATGAGACAGGCGGTAATATTCGGCAGTGTAATGGCATCCTTTGTTGTAGAGGATTTCAGCCTGAACAGGATAAAGACTCTTGACTATAACGAGATACATAACAGATACAGGGAATTTAAGCAACTGACACACTTTGAGGAATCGGCAGAGATATTCAGACAATAACAGGTCAGGCTTCCAGCCTGACAGAGGGGCATTTTCAAATGATAAAACCTAAACAGATAATATTACTCGTAATCCTTTCTCTATTTCTTATTTCCGCCTGCGGGATCACACAGACCGGCATAAAGAAAGAGCGCGAGGCAGAGGTGCACTACAAATTAGGATGGGCTCACCTCAATGAGAATAACCTGCAATTGGCCTTCATTGAATTCCAGCAGGCAATTGAATTCAATCCAAATGATAAGACCTACCACTATATGAATGGCTATGTCCTCCTCAAGATGGACAAACTCCAGGGGGCAGTTGATTCCTTTAAGAAGGCACTCACCATTGATCCATCATACTCTGATGCCAGGACTAACCTGGGCATTGTGTATGGTAAGATGGACCAATGGGATGATGCCATAAATGAATTTAACAAGGCATTAAGTAATCCGAAGTATACTACACCCCAGATAGCTCATTATAATCTTGGTTATGTCTATTTCAATAAGGGTGACTATCAGTCAGCAATAGTTGAGTTTAAAGAGGCTGCAAAGATTCAACCCGAGATCGCCATGTTTTATCAATTGCTTGGTAATTCATATACAAAGTTAGACATGACAAAAGATGCCATTACTGCCTATGAGGAGGCCAAAAGGCTTGATCCAGCCAATGTTGATATCTATTATAATCTTGGTTTTGCATATTATAAGGAGGAGAAGAGGTCAGAGGCCATGAATGCCTTTAAAAAGGTTGTTGAATTAGCTCCCGATAGTACTGCAGCAGAAGAATCAATGAAATACATTGACATCCTTAAGGAGAAATAAAAAAACAGGTCATATGGAAACAGTAGGGGAGCATCTTAAAAGGGTTAGAAAGACATGCGGGTACAGTATAGATGATGTCGCACGTGTCACCAGGATAAATCTACGCTACCTTGAGGCCATAGAGAACGATGACTTTTCAAGGCTCCCCGAAGATATATTTATCCTTGGATTTTTACGGTCATACGCGAGATTCCTTGGCATAAATGAGCAGGAGATTATCAGCAGATTTAAGGAAAAAGGCGGATCAGAGACACATGGTGTTGATTTACAGGGACCAGAAGAAGGGACACGGGTTAAAGAGAATGGCCTTCCTGATTTTATTAAAAATATAAAGATCATATTGCCTGTAGGATTAGGATTAATATCCTTATTGTTTGTCCTTATTATTTTTTCAGGAAACAGGGAGAACTATACAGTACAGAGTTCCAATAGTATCCAGGATAATGGAGTAGAAAAAAACATGATAGAACCTGAGGAAAAACAAGAGATAAAAAATGAGGTAAAAAATTCTTTAAAACAAAATGAGGCAGCTAAAAAAGCGTTAGAACCTGTTCTGATAAAGATATTTGCAAAAGATCTTACATGGGTACAGGTAAGGATTGATGAGAAAGAGGTCAAAGAAGCGCTTATGAAACCAGGCGAAGTAGTATCATGGAATGCAGAGGGTAAGATTACTATGATACTCGGAAATGCCGGTGGCGTTAATGTAGAGGTCAATGGTAAGGCACAGGAACCTGTTGGTAAAAGTGGAGAGGTTGTCAGGGATATTGCAATAACAAGCGCCGGGGTATCGAGGTGAAAACTGCAGTCAACAGGTCAGCCCGGGATGCAGCCGCATATATAAAGGCAAAGAAAGATAAATCACCTTCCATAGGGATAATCACCGGTTCCGGTTTGGACTTCGCAGGCCTTATTGAAAGAGGAGATGAAATACCGTATAAAGAAATACAGGGATTTCCATGTTCTAAGGTGAGAGGGCATAAGAACAGGGTAATGATAGGGAAGTGTGGAGGTGAAAATGTTATTATCCTTCAGGGGAGAGTTCATTATTATGAAGGTTATTCTATGGAAGATATTACCTTTCCTGTGAAAGTTCTGTCAGAGATAGGAGTTAAAAATATTATTTTAACCAATGCAGCAGGAAGTATGAAAACATTTCTGAAACCGGGTGACTTTATGGTCATCAATGACCATATAAACCTTACGGGAATTAACCCTCTGAGGGGACTCCCTGATCATAAAGACCGCTCACGGTTTGTTGATATGTCACAGGCGCATGACAGAGATCTTATTAATAAAACTCTTGAATTAGGGTTTGGAATGGGAATAATGCTGCACTGTGGTGTGCTCGCAGCAGTATCCGGACCATCTTACGAGACACCGGCAGAGATTCAGATGATAAGGACTCTGGGTGCAGATGCAGTATGCATGTCAACAATACCGGAGGTTATAATGTCGAGATATCTTGGTATGAAGGTATTGGGGCTGTCTGTGATAACAAATTATGCGGCTGGATTGGGTACCTCTTCATTAAGACATGAAGAGGTTGTAAAAGTTGCAAGATCACGCAGTAAAGATGCTGTAAGACTTCTCTCAGCTATTATAAAATATATGCCGGTTTAGCTTACCTTTGTTAATAATTAGATAATAGCTATATTTATAAATCTGAGCCTTTTGCCTTCATCCACCAGATTTTCAAATGAGACAATATCGCCTCTCCTGATATTTATAAAAGG
>MHER01000171.1:24817-30002 GCA_001805205.1 Nitrospirae bacterium RIFCSPLOW2_12_42_9
ATGCCATAGTTGTTTCAGATGATCTGGGCAACATAATACTCTGGAACCCCGGCGCCGAACGTATGTTTGGTTATGCCACAGAAGAGGCATTAGGTATGCCTGTCACAGAGTTGATGCCTGAAGAATACCGGCAGAAGCATCTCAATGGGATTGCAAGGTTTAGAAAAACAGAAAGACCTGTACTGATTGGAAAGACCGTTGAGGTGGAAGGTCTCAGGAAGGACGGCAGCAGGTTTCTAAAGGAGATAAGCCTTGCAGGTGAAAAGGTGGAAGGGAGATGGATATTTACAGCTATCATGAGAGATATAACTGAGCGTAAGCATATGGAGGAGGAACTTCATAAGAGTGAAGAACGATTTAAGGCCCTGACCGAGAATACCAGCGATTGGATATGGGAAGTAGATGAAAACGCCATTTATACATATGCCAGTCCTAAAATTAAAGATTTGCTGGGATATGAACCGGAAGAGGTTCTTGGCAAAAAACCGTTTGAATTAATGCCACCAGACGAGACTGAACGTGTGGTAGCAGAGTTTAAAATCATCAAAGAGACTCAAAAACCCTTCAGCAGGTTTGAGAATACAAACCTTCATAAGGATGGACACCTTTTAGTATTAGAAACCAGTGGAGTGCCAATATTTGATGCCATAGGAAATTTCCGGGGTTATAGGGGGATTGACCGCGATATAACAGAGCGAAAGGAGTCTGATGAGGCTTTGAGACAGGCATACAGAGAACTCGAGCTTGCTGCCACTACTGAAAGACTGACAAAACTCTTAAACCGGGCATCTTTTGAGAAAGATGAAAAGGAACTTGATTATCCTGTATTACTTTTGATGAATATTGATGGCTTCAAACATGTTAACGATTTTTATGGGATACAGGCCGGTGACTTTGTATTGAAAGAGATTGCGGCATGTCTGAACAATATTATACCTGAATATATAGGGGCAAAAATATACAAACTCGGAGGGGATGATTTCGGTATTCTGTTTGAAAGTAATCCAGATTATGATCCTGTCAATTTAGCAAAATTGATAATAGATACAATTGAAGATAATGAATTTGTGTACAATGGTAACAATATTTCAATAAGCATCTCTATAGGGATTGCAAGAGAGAGGCCTGTTTTAGAGAAAGCCGACATGGTGTTGAAACATTTAAAAAGACACTTAAGGCTTAAATACCTTGAATACACTGAAGAACTAAGTCTTTATAAAAATATTTCAGAGAATATGAGGGTACTGAATATCTTAAAGAAGGCAATCAATAGCAATTCTGTTATCTCATACTTTCAACCGATCTGTAACAACAGATCAGGGATGATTGAGAAATATGAATGTTTAGTAAGGGTGATAGATGAGACAGGCAAAGTACTGTCACCATTTTCTTTTTTAAAAGTAGCAAAAGAGTCTAAGCTATATGGAGAAATAACAAAAAGGATGATTGAAAATGGTGTTTCTGCGTTTAAGGATAAAAGGGGCCTCGAATTTTCTCTTAACATATCTGTTGAAGATATCAACGATACCGAGATTGAGGGGTTTATAGAAGATGCCTTTAAAAAGAATCCTGAGATAGCCTGCAGGACTACATTCGAAATAGTTGAGAGTGAAGGGATAGATAACTATGAGGTGGTTTATGATTTTATAAATAAAGTAAAAAAATATGGATGTAAAATAGCAATAGATGATTTTGGGGCAGGGTATTCAAATTTTGGCCATACCATGCAACTTAATATAGATTACTTGAAGATAGATGCATCTCTGATAAAAGAGATAGACAGGAACGAGAAATTACAGATTCTCACTGAAACAATTGTAAGTTATGCCCGGAGACTGGGGATAAAAACTATTGCAGAATATGTCCATTCAGAAGAGGTCCACAAAAAGGTAAAGGCATTAGGGGTTGATTACTCGCAGGGGTATTACATAGGAGAACCCAAACCAACAATAGAGTGAGAGACATATGAGTGTCTTTATGGACACCGGATTTTGTTCCAAGTAGCAGCGCACTCTTGAACTCTGGTACTTTTCCAAAAACCTTTTTGAAATACTGCTTGACTATACAGCTTAAAGTCTGTATACTGATTCTGTGACAGGGAAGGAATTAATCAAACTTCTGAAAGAAAATGGGTGGACGCTTGATCGAATTAAAGGGAGTCACTATATCATGATTAAAGGAAAGAAGACACTATCGGTTCCTGTTCATGGAAATCGAGATCTCCCAAAAGGGACATTAAATAGCCTATTAAAGGAGGGAGGATTAAAATGAAAAAGTTTGCATATCCAGCAATTATTAAATATGACAGGGGTGATAAGATCTATACAGTAGAGTTTCCAGACCTTCCTGGGTGTGTGACATTTGGCGAAACTCTTGGCGAGGCAAAAGAAAAGGCCAGGGAAGCACTTTCTGGATACTTGGCTTCCATTTTTGATCGCGGATTTAAAATTCCTGCTCCCTCAAAAAAGATCAAAGGTAAAAATGTATATCCTGTTTTACCTGAGGCCACGGTTTTGGTTCCAATTATATTAAGAAACAGCCGGGAGGAATTGCATCTTAATCAGATTGAGACTGCCAAAAGACTTGGCATCTCTTACCAGAGTTACCAAAAATTGGAAAATCCAAACAAGGCCAATCCAACCCTTAAGACTTTGGAGAAGGTAGTCAAGGCATTTGGAAAGCGACTGGTGATGAAGCTTGAAGATATTAAAGAGCATGCGGCGTAAGGTATAACATGAAAAAGAATTCAGCAAAAATATTGATGCTCTGTGTATCTAAGTTCGCTTCAGGCCAATATAACGTATTGAAATAATAATATGCCGAGGTAGCTCAACGGTAGAGCAGCGCATTCGTAATGCGCAGGTTGGGGGTTCAATTCCCCTCCTCGGCTCCAATGAAATCAATTGGTTGCAATGTTTGCAACTTTCCTTTTTTCGTTGAATGTCACCAAAATGTCACCAGTTCTGTCCAAGACCTCGACTCCATGCCTCAGAGATTCAGGATTGTGATGAGCATACCTCATGGTCATTGTGATCTACTTATGACCCAATAATTCCTTGACCACATACAGATCAACGCCAGCCTGGACAAGCCTTGTAGCGAAGGTATGCCTCAAATCATGGAAGCGTACATCTTCAAGGTCAGCCCTTTTCCTTGCGCTATAGAAGGTTTTCAAAAGATTACTTGCATCAATCTTTGTGCCAGCTTGCGAGGGGAAGACATAACCCGATATATGCCTTACCTTGCTATTATCCTTTAGAAGTTCATAGACTGTCTGGTTGAGGGGGGTAGTCCTCTTTTCTTTATTCTTAGTGATTAACAGGCTTACAGTGCGTCTGAATAGATCAACCTGAGACCACTGGAGAGAGAGTATCTCATCTTGTCTCATACCTGTGTTAAGGGCAAAAATAATAATATCCTTAAGCCAAGGTAAAGAAGCATCAAGAAGTCGTTTCTCCTCTTCAATCGTAATCCATCTTTCAATCTTATTGTTAGGTTGCTCAAGCTTGACCTTACTGAAGGGGTTTTTCTCAACCCATTCCCATTGAACAGCAAGGTTTATGGCGTGTCTCAGTATTGACAATTCCCTTAAGATGGTAGCAGGCTTGACCCCTTCTCTTATCCTCAGCGATTGATAGTCAGATATCTTAGCAGAAGTAATCTCTGCCAGCATCAAGCTACCAAAGATATTTGACAGGCACTTGAAGGCGCCCTCATCTCTCCTGGAAGAATTGAAAGTCTTGTAGATTTTTGAATGTTCAGCCATATACCGTTCTTTTACCTCCTCAAACGTCCTTTTCCTTGCCTCATTCGGGAACCACTTCCCCTCTGTGATCTCTGTTAACCTCTTTGCATAGATTTTCTCAGCCATTTTTTTGTTTGTCGTTTCAGTGCTCTCAAAAATCCTTCTACTATTTACCCTGAAAGACATCCAATAAAATTGACTGCTGTTTCTTTTGTATAGGCCCATATCGTCCTAACCTCCTTTCCTGGGCCTCCTATCTGCAAGGGTATTATACTCCAGATAGGATTCCTTTTTACAATTCTTTATCCATGCAAGGATGTCATCCTCTGAGAATCTTAGAAGGCCATTGAGCTTAAAGCAGGGGATTACACCAGTTTCAGCCCACTGGTAGATAGTGGCAGGTTTTGCCTGGATCATCTCTGATACCTCTTTGATAGTCAAAAGCCTCATCTGATTTAAGTCATTCAATAAACTCTAATTTTGAGGACTTCTCTACCATGCATTTTTCAGGGTTATGACCCCCTTCACAACTTCCATCTAAATAATCCAGACATTTCTCACAAGATACACCTTGCCCAGGGTACAAGTCAGCATGTCCAAAATGCATTAACCATGCGACAATAAACTCTTCCTTGTTCATAGTATTATTCTTTTTCTTCATAGACCGCCTTAAATATCTCAGTCCCATTACTCAACCCTCCTATTTTAGTCAGAAAGGAACATCATTCGACCGTTCATTTCCGTTAAGCCACTCTGTAACAGAAGTAATATAATTATTCCGAACCTGCTCTTCTAAGTCCTTATCCTTAAATTTCTCGAATACCGCCCTGTTCTTTCTTGGTATCTTTGACATCAATAACTGTAGCCCACCCATTGAAGCGATCTTTCCGTCATCCTCAAAGTTATAAAACTGTAGCCTGTCAAAATGGGAAACGAGTTCCAGGGGATCATCTATAACATCCTGTAACGTCATTTTTAAATTCCTGATCTGTATCTCAAAACGGGTGATCTGTTTACCGGATAGAAGCATCTCTTCATCATCTTTCGAAACACTCCACCCCTTTTTACGTCGTGCCTTTATCTCTTTGATCTTGTCATAAATTCTGATCTTAGGATTAGTACCTACATAAATAGTGCTCCCTTTGATCAAACTTACACTGTCTCTACGATATCCCATTGCATAAAGGCGAGAGAGGACTACATCAATAGGGAGGTCTTCGATATCCGATTTCAAATCGATCCTTGAGACATTAAATCTTCCTAAGGACATCTCTTCATATTCGCTAAATAACCCAAACAGACACCCCTGAAACACCTTAAAATTATCAAAATATTTTGGGTTAATATCCACTTTGGTATAAGGAATTCTGTCGTTCATCTCAGGGCCAAATTTATGAGGCTTCCACATAACCACCCCATAATCCAGTTTACAGAAATATT
>MHER01000172.1 GCA_001805205.1 Nitrospirae bacterium RIFCSPLOW2_12_42_9
TAAGGAGTTGGAAGCTTTGCTGGAACCCGATACAAGAGGTGATCCGATGTCTCCCTTGCGCTGGACTTGTAAGGGAACTCGCCAGTTAGCGGGCGCTTTGAGCAAGAAGGGATTCGAGATTAGCTATCCGGTTGTTGCCGAGTTGTTACATGAGCTTGGATATAGTTTGCAGGCCAACGTCAAAACGATAGAAGGCAAGGATCATCCGGATCGGGATAAGCAGTTTGAATATATCAATGCTCAAGTGAAGGCACGCCTGAAGAAGAAGCTTCCAGTCATTTCTGTGGATACCAAGAAAAAGGAGCTTGTGGGAGAGTACAAAAATACCGGGAGAGAGTGGAGAAAAAAGGGGGAACCGAGGAAGGTCAACACACATGACTTTCCGGGGAAGGAGATTGGGAGGGCGGTACCCTATGGTGTTTACGACATCGGTCGAGACATCGGGTGGGTCAACGTTGGATCGGACAATGATACGGCTAGCTTTGCGATTGAGAGTATTCGTTGTTGGTGGAGAAGCATGGGGCGGCGGCTTTATCCTGACGCCAAAGAGCTGCTCATCTGTGCGGATAGTGGTGGCAGCAATGGGTACCGCATCCGGCTCTGGAAAGTAGAGCTTCAGAGGCTTGCCGATACGATGGGAATGGATGTGACGGTGTGCCATTTCCCTCCAGGTACGAGCAAATGGAACAAGGTTGAACATCGGCTTTTTTCATACATCAGCATGAATTGGCGAGGTCAGCCGTTAACGAGCCATGAGGTGATCGTGAATTTGATAGGCGCTACGACGACACGAAGTGGTCTAAGAGTAAAGGCGCGACTCGACAGAAAGAAGTATCCTACAAAGGTAAAGGTGTCGGATGAGGAGATGGGCCATCTTAACATCAAGCCACACAAATTCCATGGTGAATGGAATTACACAGTGAAGCGCTCATAACGATAACGGGAAATTAGAATTGTTCAAGTTATTTCTTAACAGACTCTTAGTGGCTTAAAGTATAAAGATGCTTTAAAACAGATGGCTCTGTTTCTGGAGTTTGTTAAGCACAACACCATATTGTCTCTGACAGAAGATTCTGTTGCAATTTCTTCGGCTTTATATACCAGCTTGAGGAAAAAGGGAAAACTAATTGATGATATTGATATCCTTATTGCTGGTGTTGCATTATCTAACAACCTTGCTCTTGTGACTAATAATGAAGGCCATTTCAAAAATATTAAAGGGTTAAAAATACTTAATTGGAATAAGAGAGAAACAACGTTACCCTGAATTTGCTTCAATGTCTCTAAAAGATACTGAATTAATATAACTGATTAGTTATTGTAATAAAACCATCCTCATCTATGGAGGCAATATCTCCTGTAACATACCAGCCATCTCTTAACACATCTCGCCTATACAAAAACCTGTCCCTGGCTATCGCAGCGGTCCTTGCAATCACCTTAGACCCGGCAATGCGGATGTTGTTTACGAGAATGGATTTTATCCATTTCAGGCCGAAATGGCTGGCATGGCCTGTGAATCAGGTTATTGTTGGAAGGTATTACCCGGAGGAAAGACATCCAATAAGTAAAGTACTCTTCCGGTTCTATGAACCAGCCTGCCGTACGGTCTTACGCTACCCAAAAACAACTATCCTTGCAGCAATAATTCTGGTTATGGCAACCATACCTGTGTATTTCAAACTCGGCTCTGAATTTATGCCGCCACTCTATGAAGGCTCCCTGCTCTATATGCCAACTACCTTGCCTGGGATATCTGTAACAGAGGCCCAGAGATTAATGCAGATGCAGGACAGAATCCTGAGAACTATACCTGAGGTGGAAAGGGTTTTTGGCAAGGCAGGCCGTGCAGATACCTCTACGGATTCTGCGCCCTTTTCCATGATGGAGACAACGGTCATTTTAAAGCCAAAGGATGAATGGCGTAAGATCGAAAGGTGGTATTCATCATTGCCGGAGTTTCTTCAGAAACCCTTAAGACATATCTGGTCTGACACCCTCTCTAAAGAAGACCTCATAAACGATATGAATTCCAGATTGCAATTTGCCGGAGTAGTAAACGCATGGACTATGCCTATTAAAAACAGGATTGATATGCTCTCAACCGGCATACGGACGCCGGTCGGGATAAAGATATTCGGATCTGACCTGAAGGAGATTGAAAAGATTGGGTCGCATCTTGAGATGATACTAAAGGATATCCCTGGAACGAGGAGTGTTTATGCAGAGAGGACTGCAGGCGGTTACTTCCTTGATTTTAATTTAAGACGTGATCAACTGGCAAGATATGGTCTGACAATAAACGAGGCCCAGATGGTTATCATGACTGCAATAGGCGGTGAGCCGGTTACCACCACAATTGAAGGGAGGGAGCGATATAATGTTAATGTCCGTTATGCCCGTGAATTACGGGATACCCTTCCAAAGCTTCGCAGGGTTTTAGTCCCTACAATGTCAGGTGCACAGATCCCCTTAGAGCAGATAGCAGATATTAATATGGTTTATGGGCCGGCGATGATCAGGGATGAAAATGGGATGCTCTCAGGGTATGTCTATGTGGATTTATCGGTGCAGGATATAGGCGGCTTTGTTAAAGCAGCAAAAAAAATCGTTCAGGATAAACTTCAGATGCCTGTTGGTTATTCCCTGTTATGGAGCGGCCAGTATGAAAATATGCTGAGGGTCACCGAAAGGCTTAAGATTGTTGTACCTATCACGATAATATTTATCTTTGTCCTGCTTTATATAAATACAAAATCGGTTGTAAAGACAGGGATTGTAATGCTGGCTGTACCATTCTCTCTTATAGGCGCTATCTGGTTTCTTTATCTTCTAAATTATAATATCTCCATCGCAGTATGGGTGGGGATGATAGCTCTTATGGGACTTGATGCAGAGACAGGGATATTTATGCTCCTGTTCTTAGACCTTTCGTACAACGATGCGGTGAGACGAGGAAAGATGAAGACCTATGAAGACCTGCGCGAGGCGGTTATACATGGGGCTGTCAAGAGGATACGGCCCAAGATGATGACCGTATGTGCTGCTTCAATAGGTCTGATCCCTATCATGTGGTCATTAGGAACAGGTTCCGACATGATGAAACGGATTGCGGCTCCTATGATCGGGGGTCTATTCACGAGTTTCATCCTCGAACTTTTAGTCTATCCCCCTATTTATGCGATATGGAAATGGCGCTATGAAATGAAATACGGCACTGTCGATGTTAATGATCTGCCAGTATCTAAAGTCAGGGACCATGGTGCATAATTATTATATGGAAGAGACCTTCTCCGCAGGAAGCATAGTCAGCAACAGTCTCATTTCCTTGATTTTTCTAAATGGGAGTAGTATCTTAATATCATGGAAATAAAACATCACCACATAAAATTTAAAGAATCTCCGGAAAAAGGCAGCCCGATTGAATGGGAGTCAGAGATAAAAAAGATTAAGGGTATAAAAGGTGTGACTATAGATATGGAAAAAGGGGATCTCTTTGCTGAGTATGATCTCCTCGAATGCAGGGAAGATGTAATAGAGAGATGGATGTTGGAAACGGGGTTTATATTAGATGTAAGCTTTAAGGAGAAGTTAAAGAGGGGGTGGATACATTTTACTGAGGAGAACGAACAGGCTGAACTCAAATCCGGGGCTGCCCCATGCTGCGATCTTGAGGAATTGGAACGCAGGAGAGCTATGACCCAAAAGAAGAAGACCCCATGAAAATGCATAGCGAGCGCATTCCCCGCAGCTTGCTGCAGGAAGCTTCAATAACTTAGTGAGGTCTACCGTGTCCTAATGGTTTGCCTTATTTTTCAAAGAATATCCCGAGTTTTTTGGAGTATTTTGGATGGCGTAGTTTCCTTAATGCCTTTGTCTCAATCTGGAGTATCTTTTCACGGGATAGATTTAATTGTGAGCTAATCTCATCGAGGGAATATTTTTTCTCACCAATGCCATACCTCATCATTAAAACCTTTTCCTCCTTCGGAGAGAGGGCAGAGAGTATCTCCTTTATTTCTCCTGTAAGTTCATCGCTGATAATCTCATCATGAGGGAGTGCTGCTCCTTTATCCTCAATAAAATCTCTCCGGAGGCTCTCCCCTTCATCATCTACAGGAGTTTCTAAGGATACAGGCTCTTTTACAGTATTCATAGCCTCTCTTACTGTATCAATGGGAAGCCCTGTCTTTTCAGCAAGTTCTTCATATGATGGCTCCCTGCCATTCTCCTGAATTAAAAGTTGTGATGCACGAATAATCTTTTTAATGGTTTCAAGCATATGAAGGGGGACCCGTATGGTCCTTCCCTGATCAGAAATAGCCTTCATTATGGATTGTCGTATCCACCATGTAGCATAAGTTGAAAGTCTGTAACCTTTCTGGTATTCAAATCTCTCAATAGCCTTCATTAACCCGATATTTCCTTCCTGTATAAGGTCAAGAAATGGCAGCCCTATGTTCTTATATTTACGAGCGATACTTACAACGAGCCGTTGATTAGCCTTAATAAGGCGTTCCTTGGCATCTTCGATGCATGCATTCCATTTCTCTATTTTTTTAATTATTTCATCGGTCTCATTCATGCCTATGTCTGGATGCCCGATAGAGGGCTTTTCCCTTTTGCTCTTATATAATTGTTCAATTATTCGTGTGAATAAATTAGTCCGTTTGTCTATATCAGAAAGTAATCCGATTAGTCTCTGTTCCTCATGTTTAATATCCCGGATCCTGTTTACCTCTTCTATTGCAACAATGATATCTTTTTTGTTCTCCTCTGCTCTACTCAGGATTTCTTCATCCTCATGATCATCAACCACATCCACTCCCATACTTTCCCTGAGGTCATTTTGAAGTATATTGAGTTCATCTGGAATAAATCTTGACCCTAAAAATTCCCTTATTATGCCAATCCTCCCCTCTTCTATCTTCTTTGCGAGTTCACATTCTTCTTCCTTTGTAAGGAGTGGAACGGACCGGATCTCTTTAAGGTATGCCTTTTCCGGATCGGAAACAGGGCTATCAAAATTTATCCCCTTCTTTTTTAAAGGGATTTTGTGTTCATCAGATCCTGATTCAGGACAGATGTCATCTATGTCTTTTTCATTATCCAAACCTATTTCTCCTGGCGGGGCCCTAATCTAAAAAGAGGAAATTTATGATTATTTATGAGATAATATATCATATTTTC
>MHER01000173.1 GCA_001805205.1 Nitrospirae bacterium RIFCSPLOW2_12_42_9
TTTTCAATCCTTACATATATCTCCCAAATCATATTCCAGAATTCTCCATATTTATCTTCTTTCTTTATATTTAATCCAAATGCTTTAGCCTCATCAGGACTAATAGATCTACCATGAGTGTTTTTATCGCCTACCTCAAAGAATTTCTTAACAACTTCTGCTATTTCTTTCTCGCTTTTGCTTTTTAACATATGTGCCTTCAACTGCTCTTTCGCAAGGTTTTCAGTGGCGTTTCTGGCTCTAACACATTCAATAATCCATGAAGGGTCTTGTCTGTCTAATAAATGTAAAAATGGAGTTGCAGGCTGCTTGGCAGCAATTGAGTTACGTGCATTGTTAATCAAATCAATATACGCGTCTATGAAGGATTTTGCAGGTCTCATGATTACAACATCTTTTGACTGAACAAATATCATTTGCGGGTCAATGGGCCCAAGGTTGGATGTGTCACTCATAACAATCTCATCCGATCCCATTGCAATCAATGTTCCAGCGCTCATTGCAGCATTTGGGACTACAACTCTGAATCTTTTGGAATAGCTCCGACAAACCCTGATGATATCGGCTGCTGCTTCGGGAGACCCTCCTGGCGTATGCAATAATAAGTCAAGATTATCGTTTTTATCCTTCAGTTCTATAGACCGCAATATATTCTCGATGAGTTCACTGTCTTGATAAGTTATAGCCCCTGCTGGATGTCCGAATAAGGCAGTATAGCAAATCAAATTTGTATTAAATCTTTCCTCGAATTCTTTAATAAGCCGCTGATGAATAATTGGCGCATTGGATATCTCATCCATTAAATCAAAGATAAAGCCTCTATTTGGCATAGTTCCACCTTTTTGGAAAAACATTCATTAGTGCACTAAATCCGAGTGTCTTTGTAGTGCAACAGGAAAATCGAAAAACTGAGCTTAACAATACTCTCCGAAATCTAAGGCGTCAAGGAGATTTTCTTTGTTTCTGGGGGTCTTTCAAAGGTCGTCAGCGGTGGGCATGGGTGAGATTCTCCTATTTTGAACCGTGCTTACTACTCATTAAGGATATGGAATCCCAAAAGATGATATCCGGTGAAAATATTACGCACATGAGGGAAAGATAAGAGAGCATACACGTATGGCAGGATTAGAAAGAGAGCAAAAAAGACATGTTGGATCGGCACGAACCGGCTATTGGAAACTTAAAAATTAAATCTATTTATATTTAGTTTTGTTTGCTTTTGTTAAATATTGTTTGAAATTTCATATAGTTACAAATGACAATACTAAATATATTCTAAATATAAATTCTAAATATAAAAATAGCGCTACAGACACATGGCGTTTCTATGACAATTCATATCCTTACGGTCCACGCCTGATTGCATAATTAATCACAATCCCTTTTTACTTTTGTTGACCAAATCCTTTTTTCCCTCTTTCCATAAATTGAATAAATTGAATTTACTGACACATTTAACAGTTCTTGTTATAATTCTATCATAATGAAGACCATTCATGTCACGTCAGGCATATCTATCTTCATTTTATTTCTATTTATCCTTTGTTTATCACCGGAATCATACGCTGATGAGATGATTTGCCCTGAACCTGCAAGTTGCCTCGATGAAGCAATAGAGGCATATAAGAATGGAAGAAACAGAGAGGCACTGGATAAATACAAATATATTGCAGATGGCATTAATGATCAGAAGATCGCAGGCATATCTTCTTTTATGGCAGGGCGTATCATGAGTGAACTCATGCTGGAAGGTGCAGAGGCTTACCTCGGGAAGGCATACTCAACCTATCCACTAATAGCTGATTATGCATTGTTCATTATGGCAGAGGTGATGGAGAGGAACGGAGATTACAATGAGGCAGCATATCTTTATAGAACGGTCTTTAGCTCATATCGGGAGAGTGTTTTACAAAAAAAGGCACTCCTGAAAGCTGCTGATACATATCTTGCAGCCGGAAGTTTGAAGGATTCATTAGAAACCTATGAGGATTTTTTAGCCCTTTATCCAAAAGATAGGTCTGTGCCTTCTGCCTTATACGGCATAGGCACCTGTTATCTGTTAGAGGGGAAATTTCCCCTTGCCAATGATTATTTTAAAAGGGTATGGATTGAATACCCTTCCTCTACAGTATCATCATCTGCAAAAAAGGGAATGGACTGGCTGATTGCCAATGGAAAAGAGTCTTTACAACTTACAATATCAGATTATTTTATGAGGGGAGAGAGATTTTTTGAGGCTGGCTTATATACAGATGCGATTACTGAATACAACAGGTTTTTGTCAAACTGGAAAGGGAGGGCAGGCAGAGAGGTTAAAGAGGCATATTTTAAGATAGCCCTGTCTAATTTTAATCTCAGGAGTTCAGATGAGGCAGAGGAGGCATTTGAGTCCTTTTTGTATAAATTCCCCGATCATTACAGGTCGCCAGAGGCATTATACTGGCTGGGGAAGACTTATCTGAGGGAGGGGAAAGAGGATGCCTTTATCAAATCAAGCAAGGGATTCATCAGACTTTATAAAAAAGATAAGAAGAGACCAGAGGTACTATACAGGCTTGGTATTATTTATGCGGAAAATGGGGATGTTAAATCTGCTGTTTCGGCTTTTGACAGGGTGATAAGAGAATATCCGGGTAATGATTTTGCCTCTGACAGTCGATGGGCAAAGGGATGGCTTTACTATAAGAAACAGGATTATAAAAAATCTCTTGCGATGTTTAATAACATACTGGATACGGCTGCTGATTCTTCATATATTTCCAGAACACTCTACTGGAAGGCAAAGGTCATGGAGAAGATAAATGAGATTGGGGGTATGGAAAAGAGTTTGTGCCTGTTATGCAGTAAATTTGGGGGATCGTTTTACTGTCTGTTTGCACAATATTATTACAACATTCAATGTCTTTCCTCTCAAGATATTACCGGGATGGAAATCACAGATAATCTGTCAGATGATTATCTGTTTTCAGAGAGCCCTGGTAATAATGATGAAAGGATTAAATTATTCTTCTATCTTGGTCTAAGAGAAGAGGCAATTGAAGAGATTAAATGGTTTAAGCTGGAAAATACAGTAGATATCGAACAGTCTATCACAATCGCATCTATGCTCTCGGAAATGGGAGAATACAATCTGTCCCTCCGGACACTGTATTTAAATCTTTCAAAGGAGATGTTGAACAATTACCAGAGTAATAATACAATACTAAGCAGACTTATGTATCCGGCCGGTTACAGTGAATTTGTTAATACATATGCAGCAGAGAATGGTATTGATCCCCTCCTGATATATGCCCTCATAAGAGAGGAAAGCAGGTTTAATGAAGAGGCAATCTCAATTGCCGGTGCAATAGGTCTGATGCAGATTATGCCCCAAACAGCCGCCACTATTATGAATGATACATATGGAGGGAGGGATACACTTTTTTCCCCGGAATTAAATATCGCATTAGGGACAAGATTTTTTGCTGAACTTCTGAAACGATATAAAGGTAATTTTATCCTGGCGCTGGCAGGATATAATGCGGGCCCTCATATTGTGTCAAAGTGGCTTGAGGATAGGGAAGGATTAGGTGTTGACGAATTTATTGAAGACATACCCTACAAAGAAACGAGGGAATATGTGAAGAGGGTCTTTAAAAGCTATATGAAATATTCCAGGTCTCTTAAACCAATTCATATAGTATTACCTCCTCTCATACAGAGTGGATTAGAGGGAGCAGATGTAATTGACACCCAGGAGTAAAAGGTGTATATTTTGGGCTTGAATCAAAGGGAAAAGCATGACAGATAATAACGCAGCAACAGAACATTTTGAGGACAGGGAATCGAGCGGGACTCTGCTTGATATTACCCTGACAGATGTCCTGCAGGTTCTGTCTGTTAACAGGAAGACATGCACGCTCTTTCTTAAAAAAGATAATGAACGGGGAGAGATATATCTTAAGGAAGGGAAGATAATGGATGCCAGGGTTGGTGAGTTTAAAGGTGAGCAGGCATTGTTCTATCTCCTGAACTGGGAAGGAGCCGACTTTTTTATTGGCACCTTTGTAGAGGCTGGAATTGAGACAAGGATCGATAAAGATCTTCATATATTAATAATGGATTGGATAGAGCAGAGGGACAGGCAAAAAGAAGAGGAGACGGTTGAGTCTGAATCAGAACTGATTAGTGAGGAACCGTCCGAAATTAAAGATGAGACACTGGTATTTTTGAAAAAACTCGAGGCTTCAGGCCTCATTAAGGTCCTGAAATAATGTCAGAGACAGAAAAGATAAAGGTTGCTATTGTTGGGGCAGGACGGGAAGGGTTAGAGACCTTAAACATCATAAGAAAAGACATAGACCTTTCTGTCCTGATGATCCTCGATGCTGACAGGGAGGCATTAGGGTTCAGACTTGAGAAATATGGATACGGATATGCTGATGATCTGAACCTCCGGTTATCACATCGCCTGCGTGAGCTCAAAACCATACAAGATCTGAATCTTATAATAGACACAGTACCCGGAAGGTATCACAGAGATCTTTATGATCTTGATATATATCCTTCAGAGATTATTAATGGAAATTCTGCCAATCTGATATGGGAATTAAAATTTATTGATGACATGGAGAAGAGAAGAACACTTTTAACTGAGCGCATCAATAATGTTATTGAGTCAACAAGCAATGGTCTCCAGTCCCTTCTTCCTTCCATCAGGCTGAATGAATTCGGCTCTCTTATATTGCGATCTGCTTTTCTTACATCTCATGCAGATTCTTCTCAACTCACAATCATAGAAAAGGACGAACCATCTAAGGTTATTAAAGATATAAGCATCTCTTCAGACCTGCTTATTAAAAAGGTTAGCAGTTGTCAACATGTTGAAGAACGTGAGGAAACAGACAGTATAATAAGGTATGTGTTGGAAAACAGGAGTGTATGGGAAGGTGGAATGGGTAAGATAAAGGGATGGGATGCAATAAGCGCTATACCGGTAATGGCCGGTTATGATGCAGTCGGTATATTATGGCTTTATTATACTTCCTCAAAAATAAACTTTTTAAAAGATGACATAAAATATTTGTCTGCAGTCTTACCTTATTTTGGAAACCATGTAAAAGAGGCAATAGACTCCGAAAGGACAAGGCTCACTGTTGGAGAAGAGACACTTGAGATAGAATCACTAAACATACTTGGATCAGAAAGGCCTATCGGGACAAAGCTAAAGGATTTCAACACATATATATCACGGTTGCTCTGCTCAGAGGATTCCCGCATATATATAAAGGATCCTGCAACCGGGGACCTTGTACTTCAGGCTGCAACATCCAGATTTCCTTCTATTTCAGAGAGAACCCGTATCCGGAAGGGTCAGGGTATATTGAATGAAGTCCTTGCGAGGGGGACTCCTGTAGTCCTTAGGGAAGAGAGTTTATGCAATGAAAAACACCAGGGAAATGTAATTTGGAGGGAAGATACTATCTCATTCCTGTATCTTCCATTTATTTTTAAAAATAAAGGGGTGGGAATTATGGCTATGGAATTTACAAATACTCACAATTTTACACCTGGTATATTTAACTCATTGGTAAATGTAGGGAATCATCTGGCAAACACAATCAGCAGTGATGTTGAGAGGTACCGCATGTCACAGAAGATTATTAAATTATCTGCTGTGAATGAAGAGGGGATTGAACTCCTCTCAACAGTAGACCCTCAGAAGGTCCTTGCCCTGACTACCTCAACCTCTGCCATGCTCCTCGATTCTGAAGTCTCGATTCTGAGGTTGTTTGAAGAGAACAGGCTTATAGTCAAGTCTACACATGGTATTCAGGAAGAAAAGATTGATCAGGCCCTCCTTGATATGGATAATAATATATCCAGCATGGTCTCACAGATGAAGGTCCCGATTCTGGTACATGATACTATCAATTACCTGGAAGAGATTCCATCAGGAGATTTTCCTTATAAAACAGCAATGGTAATCCCTATAATCTACAATAAGGAATTGTTTGGTTCTTTATCAATTTATAATAAAAAGGCATCAGAGGGATTTAGCAGCAGCTTTTTTACTGAGGATGACAGAGAGATACTTGAGCATTTTTCCCACTATGTAGCAAGGGGAGTGATGAATGCAAGGCATTACAATGACAGGCAATCACTTATAACTATAGATGAAACCACAGGTCTCCGTAATGAGCGTTATCTGCAGATTCGGTTCCCTGAAGAGATTAACAGGGCAAAACGTTTTAACCGTTCGGTTTCACTTATATTTTTTGAGATAAGGCCTTATGATGAAAGTATAATAAAGGAAATATCCAGACTGATTAAAGATACCTTCAGATACATTGACGTACTTGTAAGGTTAAAGGATGCAAAGTTTGCGGCCCTGCTTCCGGATACAGGCGAGGGTGTGAGGGATGCTGTAAAGAGGTTATCCTTCGCTTTTAATCAATTTAAGATCAAGAGACCTCATCTTGCACTTTATGCAGGGTACAGCACTTATCCCGATGATAGCGATGACATGCATGAGCTTATTAAAAAGTCATCAAGACTGCAGCAATATTAGATAAATAGTCAGGCAAGAAAATCTTTTAGAAAGAGGGGTTGTTGATATGAGCTTGGAAAAGATCAAGATGTTAGAAGAGAGGGTATCTGAAGTATTAGGGTATATTAAGATACTCCAGAAAGAGAAGATGGATTTAGAGAAGAGACTCCAGGACAAGGAAAATGAGCTAAAGGGTGTCCAGCAACAGATTGAAGTCCACAAAAAGATAGAGGATGATTATACCAGGATGAAAGATGAGAGGGGAGAAATCCGTTCGAGGGTTGAAAAGATATTGGATGAGTTAAAAGGGATAGGGGCGGCGTAATCTAATCACAGGAGGCCAGCTCAGCCGGTATGTCAGTTGAAGTAGAAATATTTGGCCAGAAATATCTAATCAAGGGAGATGCGGATGAGGTCTATATCCGGACCCTTGCGGAATATGTTGACACAAAGATGCGTGAAGTGTTTGAAAGACTTAAACTTTCCACACCCAATAAGGTTGCAGTCTTAGCCTCGCTGAATATTGCTCATGAACTTTTCAATATCAAAAAAGATATGGAATCTCAGGAGTCTGTGATATCTGATAAGACTGATAAATTATTGGAACTTATTTCTCTTGAATTTAAAACCTGAATTTGTTATTATGAAAACGCCCTGCTATGTGCGTGATGTAAAGGAAATTTTGACCCAACAGTCAAATAAAAGGGGATTCTGTCCAGGGAGATGGTGTGCAAGCCCTCACGTTTTCATCTTTTTTAAAGATGGCAAGAGGGAAGCCTGAAGTCTTCATCAGGATACCCACCTGGTTTGACCAGGTTTAAATTTCTTTTATACACGGCAAAAGTGGGGCGGAATAGAGAAATGGTGTGGCAGTAGGTATAGATAGTATTATAATAATATCATGTTACTTACTTCAGGCTCTTTTTATGACAGATATGACGATTCCGGCAGGCCATAAATTTATCGGATATAAAGATATAAGAGGGAAGAAAGCCCCCTTATTTGCCAATAAAATCACTATAAATACCTATCTAAAAACACTTCTCCATTTCTCTTTCCCTGTATACAGCTTAATAACAAATTGAACTAAACCCTGAACGAGTCATTTTGAAAATTGGTTCATAATTACTTGGTAGGATAGGTTTATTTTAGCATCAAATGATGTCAATGGACTTATTTAACTCAAAATCGATTGACAAGAACGTCCCCCTTGCATGGAGGATGCGGCCTAAAAGGATTGAAGATTTTGTTGGTCAGCATCATGTTATGGCCCCTGGCAAACTGCTTAGGAGGGTTATTGAATCTGACAAACTGAGCTCTTTGATAATATTTGGTCCTCCAGGGAGCGGGAAGACTGCGATTGCCCATCTCATAGCAGACCTTACGAAGGCCCTGTTTATTGAGATAAATGCAGTAACCTCAGGTATTAATGAAATCAGGGGTGCTATTGAAAAGGCAAAAAAGTTGAAGTTGAGCGGAGGAGGGAGGACAATATTATTTATTGATGAAATACACAGGTTTAACAAGGTTCAGCAGGATGCCCTGTTACCTTATGTGGAGCAGGGTGTAGTTACAATGATCGGTGTGTCAACTCAAAACCCGTTTTTTTCTATTATCCCTCCACTATCATCAAGGTCTCTTATTATAGAATTCAAATCCCTGAGTGATGGAGACATGAGGATTGTTCTTGAAAGGGCACTTAATGATGGTGAAGGAGGAATGGGTAATTATAATGTATTCATAACTAATGAGGCAATAGAACATTTAATACGCAGTGCCGAAGGAGATGCGAGAAGGCTTTTGAATGCATTAGAGACAGGTATCCTGACAACCAGACCAGATGAAGAAGGGAGGATAAATTATGATCTGGTGGTGGCTGTAGAATCTGTTCAGAAGAAGTATATACAGTACGAAGATGGAGATAGTCACTATGACACAATCTCTGCATTTATTAAGAGCATGCGGGGTTCAGAGCCGGATGCGGCTCTTTACTGGCTTGCCAAGATGATATATGCCGGAGAAGATCCGCTCTTTATAGCAAGACGCATAGTGATATGTGCGTCTGAGGATGTTGGCATGGCTGATCCGAATGCCCTTTCAGTTGCAGTTGCTGCATTGCATGCGCTTGAGGCTATTGGAATGCCGGAGGGGAGAATCCCGCTTGCCGGGGCTGCTGTCTATATAGCAACAGCACCCAAGAGTAATGCATGTTATAAAGGAATTGAGGCTGCTATCAGGGATATAGAAGACGGCAAAGTCTACCCTGTCCCTGATTATCTCAAAGACAGTCATTACAGAGGGGCATCGGGGCTTGGGAGGGGTATGGGATATAAATACCCTCATGACTTTGGTGGTTATGTAGAGCAGGAATATATGCCAGTGCAGTGCAATTATTATAACCCGACTATTAACGGGTTCGAGAAAGAGATTAAAAGAAGGCTTGATGGACAGAAAAAGAGGAAGACTTGATAAAGTCAAACCGGGACAGAGGTGATCGAAAATGGAAATAATAATTATAGGTCTTGCCGGATTAATAATCGGGGCAGTAGCAGGTGTAATCTTTAAGACATTATCAATGACTGATAAGGTCAAAGAGGCCCGTGAAAATGCTGAGAGGATTGTCAAAGAGGCCGAGAAGACAGTAGAAAACAGAAAAAAAGAGATAGAGGTTGAGATCAAGGACAAGATGTATCAGTCCAGGATTGATACAGAGCGTGAGACTCAGGAGAAACGTACAGAGCTGATGAACTTTGATAAGAAGCTGTCCCAGAAAGAGAATCATCTTGAAAAGAAGGGAGAGCAGCTTGAGAGAAGAGATAATGAGTTACACAGGCGGGAACGGGAAGTCGTTGTACGGGAGAAAGTTGCTGCTGATAAGATCGACCAATACGAACAGACCTTACGGACAGCGAGAGAGCAGTTGGAACGGATCTCCGGGATGTCTCCTGATGAGGCTAAAAAGCATTTGATGAAGGTGATGGAAGATGAGGCCAAATTTGAGGCTGCCAGAGAGATTAAACGTATAGAGGATGAGGCAAAGGGTACTGCAGAGAAAAAGGCGAGGGAGATTATTGCAATTGCCATACAGCGGTATGCAAATGAACATGTTGCAGAGGTTACAGTATCAGTTGTAAATCTGCCGAATGATGAGATGAAGGGGCGGATTATAGGAAGGGAGGGCCGGAATATCAGGGCGCTTGAGAGTGCTACCGGTGTTGATTTTATTGTTGATGATACACCTGAGGCCGTGATTATCTCAGGATTTGATCCGGTGCGGCGTGAGATTGCAAGGCAGACCCTTGAGAAACTGATATCTGACGGAAGGATACATCCGGGGAGGATTGAAGACCTGGTAGAGAAGGTAAAGAGAGATATTGAGAAAAATATGCGTGAAGATGCAGAGAAGGTGTTATTCGATCTTGGGATACAGAATGTCCATCCGGAGATAATAAAGCTTTTAGGCAGGCTGAAATACAGGACAAGTTATGGTCAGAATAATCTTATGCATGCCAAAGAGGTGGCTATTATTTGCGGGATTATGGCAGCAGAGCTTAAGCTTGATGTTGCCCTGTGCAAGAGGGCCGGACTGCTCCATGATATTGGCAAGGCCATGACCCATGAACATGAAGGTACACATGTGGCCATAGGTATGGAGATGGCAAAGAAGTATGGTGAGAATCCAAAGGTGGTAAATGCAATAGGTGTGCATCATGGGGATATAGAGCCTATATGTCCTGAGAGTGTACTTGTAGCAGCCGCTGATGCACTTTCGGGTGCAAGGCCGGGTGCGAGAAGGGAGACCTTTGAGGCATATATAAAACGGCTTGAGAACCTGGAAAAGGTTGCGGCTACATTCAAAGGGGTTGAGAAGGCGTATGCAATATCTGCAGGAAGGGAGATTCGCGTAATAGTAAAGCAGGAGGATGTCTCTGATGCAGAGGCATCCCAGATAGCAAGAGAGATGGCTAAAAAGATTCATGATGAATTAACATATCCGGGCCAGATAAAGGTTACAGTAATAAGAGAAAGCAGGTACATAGAACTTGCCAAGTAACACGGGGAAAATGTGAGGATACTTTTTATCGGTGATATTATAGGAGAGGTCGGGAGAAAGGCTATTGCAAAGAATCTCAATACCCTCATAGACGAATACAGGATAAACCTTGTAATAGCAAATGGTGAGAACGCTGCCGGAGGTTTTGGTATTACACCTAAGATTGCTGAGGAACTCTTTGAAATTGGTATAAATGTTATTACTTCAGGGAATCATATATGGGATAAAAAAGAGATCATCCCTTATATAGAAAAAGAGAAGAGGCTCCTCAGACCTGCAAACTACCCAGAGGGTGTGCCTGGATACGGTGATATTACAATACATACTAATTCAGGGGACAGGGTCGGGGTATTAAACCTCACCGGCAGGGTCTTTATGGGGAATTATGACTGTCCCTTCCGTTTCTTCAAACGCGAGCTTCAGCGTATAAAATCAGGGGTTGATACTGTTATCGTAGACTTCCATGCAGAGGCTACTTCAGAGAAGCTGGCCTTTGGGTGGTTTGCCGACGGTGAGGTTGGTGCTGTGATCGGGACACACACCCATGTCCAGACAGCCGATGAAATGATCCTCCCTAAAGGTACAGCGTATATAACAGATGTGGGGATGACGGGATCAGCAAATTCAGTCATTGGTATGAGGAAAGATGAGATCATTGAAAAATACCTGACACTCCTTCCAAAGCGTTTTGAGGTGGCAAAGGGACATCCTGTAATCTCTGCTGTTGTTATAGATATAGATAAAAAGGAACGGAAGGCTGTCTCAATAGAAAGGCTCCAGATAAAAGATGGATACTGAGACTGGTATAAATCGACGCCATATCCTTACTGTATCTGAACTTACATCTTTAATAAAATCAACACTTGAAGGTTCATTCCCTGACGTATGGGTAGAGGGTGAGATATACAACCTTCGTATCCCATCCTCAGGTCATGTCTATTTTACTATAAAGGACAACTCATCCCAGATCAGGGCTGTAATATTCAGATCATCTGCACGTACAATCCGGTTTATTCCAAAGGATGGGCTTCATGTCCTGTGTCGCGGCAGGATTACAATATATGAGTTCAGGGGTGAATATCAGCTTATTGTGGACTACATGGAACCAAAGGGGGTTGGTGCATTACTCCTGGCATTTGAGCAGTTAAAGAAAAGGTTGTCTGAGGAGGGTCTGTTTGATGAGGCAAGGAAAAGGCCCATCCCGATACTACCTCAGAAGATAGGCATTGTAACATCTCCTACAGGTGCTGCAATAAGGGATATCTTAAAGGTAATAGAAAGAAGGTTTGCCAATGTGGAGATTGTAATAGCACCTGCTTTAGTACAGGGGGAGAGGGCTGCACCTGAGATAGTGGATGCAATTCGGGAACTTAATAATATAGATAATATTGAAGTGATTATCCTCGCACGTGGCGGCGGCGGCATAGAGGACCTCTGGCCATTTAATGAAGAGATAGTTGCGCGTGCCATTTATAACTCAAAGATTCCTGTAATCTCAGCAGTTGGTCATGAAATAGATTATACAATAGCTGATTTCGTTGCAGACCTGAGGGCGCCAACACCTTCTGCTGCTGCAGAGATGGTGGTAAAAAATAAGGAGGATATGCAAGGGCTTGTAAGGGCACTTTATTCAAGACTTGCCTATGCACGGGGTACATTTTTTGAGAAGCGGAGAGAGAGGCTTAAATCCATTATGCAGCGGATCCTGAGCCCTGAACAAGAGATAAACAGATATATACAGAGGTTGGACGACTTAGACAACCGGATTACTGTCGGAATAAAAAGGACTTTACGGGATAGACGCCTCCATGTTGAAGGTTTAATAAAATTACTTGATAGTCTGAGCCCGCTCTCAATCCTTGCAAGAGGTTACAGTATTACATACAAACTCCCCTCCTGTTCTCTGATAAAATCATCTGCAGATGTCCATAGAGGAGATAAGGTTGATATAAGACTCCATGAGGGGAGTATAGTCTGTATCGTGGAAGATATCTCATCTTGACAATCGTTTAAATAAAGGCCATTATT
>MHER01000174.1 GCA_001805205.1 Nitrospirae bacterium RIFCSPLOW2_12_42_9
CATTTATGGCATTTATCCTGCGGGCCGTCTTCCTGACCTCATGCCCGATCCTCCTCATATAGGACTCATCAGAGGCTGCCATCAACAATGTGTCCAATAATATCTCAAATCTCTTTGCAGCGGCATCAACTGTACCTGATACTGTCATAAATGCATAACCCCTGGCATCAAGCCTCCTCAACATCGTATCATGATGTATCTCAGGGAATCTTACACCCCATACATTCCTTTCTGTCACCTCAACAGAAACCTCCCTTTTCGCTGCAAAGGCTGCTGACAAGACCCCTTCTCTCCCCTCTATCCCGAGGGCATAAAAAAGGTCAGAGGCAGCATCCTGCATCTTACCCCTCAAATCATATCTTTCAGATATCACCTCTTTGTATACACTCATAAGTTTTTTAACAAGGGCACTCCTCTTATCCTCGAGGATACCTGCACCCCTCTCTGCTGTGGCAATCTGAGAGCGCAAGTTCAGAAGATTCATCCTGTTAGGGCTTATTCGTTCCCGCATAATATTTCTCCATTATTTCCGGTCTTACCCTCGAGAATCTATCCTCAGGGAAGCGGCGTAACATATCCCATCCACAATCCAGCGACTCTGTGATATTCCTGGTTGTATCACCCTGATTTATATAACCCATCTCAAAATTATCTGCAAATCTCAACAGTAACCTGTCTGCTTCAGAAAGCCCCTCTTCACCTACTATAGAGGCCACCCGTCTGAGATCCCTTCCCTGGGCATAAAAGGCATAGAGTTGGTCAGCAAGCTCTCTGTGGTCTTCCCTCGTCTTTCCATCACCAATCCCAAGGTTCATAAGGCGTGACAAACTCGGTAATACATCTATTGGAGGGTACACCCCTTTCCTGTGGAGTTCTCTCGACAGGACTATCTGTCCCTCAGTAATGTACCCGGTCAGGTCCGGTATGGGATGGGTAATGTCATCATCTGGCATTGTGAGTATAGGGATCTGTGTTATTGAACCCTTAGCCCCTCTGATGCGTCCTGCCCTTTCATAAATCGTAGCAAGGTCTGTATACATATAACCCGGATATCCCCTTCGGCCTGGTATCTCTTCCCTTGCAGTTGCGACCTCTCTTAACGCCTCACAATAGTTTGTCATATCTGTAAGGATGACAAGTACATGGAAGCCATGCTCAAATGCGAGATATTCTGCAGTGGTCAGGGCGAATCTCGGAGTCAGTAACCTCTCGATTGCAGGGTCTTCAGCAAGATTCAGGAATATAACACTGAGATGGAGTGTGGCCCCGCGCTCAAACTCTTCTATGAAAAATGATGCCTCCCTGAAGGTGATTCCTATTCCGGCAAACACGATGGCAAACCTCTCCCCTTCTCCCACCACCATCGATTGACGGAGTATCTGACCTGCAATCTCTTTAGCAGGAAGACCGGATGCAGAGAAGATAGGTAGTTTCTGCCCCCTCACAAGGGTATTCAGGCCATCAATTGCAGAGATACCTGTCTGGATAAAATCAGAGGGTTCACCCCTTGACACAGGATTGATAGGATAGCCTGTGATACTTGCACGCCTTTCAGGGATGATATCCGGCATACCATCAATGGGCCTTCCGATACCGTCAAACCTACGGCCCAGTATATCAGGAGTTAAATTTACCTTTGCCACACTCTCAGTAAAACAGATTTCAACATCGTGTATACTCAGACCTGTTGTCTCTTCCAGTACCTGTATAACTACATGTTCCTCAGAAACCTCTATGACCTGCCCCTTCTTCTCCTCCCTCTCAGGTAAGACTATCCTGACCATCTCACCTATAGAAACATTTAAGGCCCGCTCAACAAAGAGGAGCGGCCCGACGATCTTTTCTGTTGTCCTGTATTTTCTGGTAAGCAGATCCATATCCCTTGTTTTTGTTACTCCCATTCCAGGTTAATTCTTACAGTCTGTTCATAATCTCTTCTGTCACTGCAGGGAATTTCTCTCCAGGCATATTCTTCAAATCCTTCAGGATCATCTTTCTCTCCATAGTAAATATCTCATCTGTGTCACGCCCCTCTCCAAGTTCCTTTAAGGCTATCTCATAAAACCTGGAGAATATCTTTAACATCGAATACTGTTTTCCCATAGGACAGAAGGCGTCTACCGGTGAATACGGGGACTGCTGCAGTAAGTTTTCACGTATCAAATGCCCTGTCTCCACAACAATCCTGTCCTGATCCCGAAGGGCATCCGGGCCTATAAGCTGGACAATGTCCTGTAGTTCTTCCTCTTTCTGAAGTAAGGACATAAGCCACCTTCTCATCTCCGGCCAATCATCAGCAACATTTTCCCTGAACCAGTCATCAAGCTGATACAGACTGAAACTCCTCCCCCAGCTTATTGCAGGAAAGTGCCTCCTCCTTGCAAGATTGGTATCCAGTGCCCACATTGCGCCTGTTACCCGCAGTGCGCTTTGAGTGACCGGCTCAGAGAAATCCCCACCCGGTGGTGATATGGCTGTGCAAATTGTAATGGAACCCCTCCTGTTTCCATCATCCGTACATTCAATCATGCCAGCACGTTCATAAAAGGATGCAAGTCTTGAGGCAAGATACATTGGGAATCCCTCCTCGCCCGGCAGCTCTTCCAGTCTGCCGGAGATTTCCCTCATTGCCTCTGCCCATCTCGATATACTATCAGCAAGTATTGCCACATTGTAGCCCATATCCCTGTAGTATTCACCAATAGTGATACCTGTATATATAGACGCCTCACGGGCCGCAACAGGCATATTGGATGTATTGACTACAAGGACTGTCCTGTCCATGAGCAGATATCCTGTATACGGATCAATGAGTTCCGGAAAGTATGTCAATACCTCTGCTATCTCATTACCCCTCTCCCCGCACCCTATATAGATAATCACATCTGATTTTGCAAATTTGGCGAGGGTCTGCTCAAGGACTGTCTTTCCTGTACCAAATCCACCTGGTATGATGACACTACCGCCTGATGCAACTGGAAATAGTGTGTCGATTATGCGTTGGCCCGTAATGAATGGGGTGTGAGATGTGATCTTCTTTTTAAAAGGCCTTGGCCTTCGTACAGGCCATTTTTGAATAAGCCTGATATCCCTGCCATCCTCAAGTATGGCAACCTTATCTTCAATAAGTAAATCAGTCTCTGCTATATCTTTTATAATACCTCTAAACCCTTGTGGAACCATTACCCTATGAATAATACTGGTGGTCTCCTGGATCGCACCGATTATATCCCCTTCCTCTACTGCATCTCCTGGATTTACCGTTGGGGTAAAGTGCCATCTCCTGGATCGATTAAGCGATGGCAGGGCAACACCGGTCGGGATAAAACTTTTATATTCACCGGCGATCTCTGCAAGCGGTCTCTGTATACCATCAAATATTGAAGAAAGAAGCCCAGGGCCAAGCTCAATGCATAATTGTTCCCCTGTATCAATTATCTCTTCGCCCATCTTAAGTCCATAAGTATCCTCATAGACCTGTATAGTTGCAGAATCACCCTCTATTCGTATAACCTCACCGATTAGCCTCATTCCGCCTACATAGACGAGATTATACATCCCGGACTTTCGCATGCCCTTCGCCACAACTGTGGGGCCTGATATCTTAGTGATAATCCCTGACAATTTCAGTTATCTCCTTATCTTTACATAGAATCCCAGGGCCCGCTGTAAGACCCTCTCTATATACTCCTCTTCCTTCCCCGCTTCTCTCCACGATTTAACAGATGGGATGCTGATGAAGATAGGTAATATACTCTCTTCTATCTTCCTGTGAAGAGATTCCGGGAGATTTCCTGAATATTCATCGCTGTACGCTACAATCTCATACTCCCTGTTTCTAAGAAACTTCTTGATATAGTCCTCTGCCTCTTGATGCGATAAGACGCTGTAGGCATCAACACCTGCGAGCCGGAACCCGAGGGCAGTATCAGGATCTGTTATTATTGCGACCCTTGCCATATCCCAAAAATAGAGCCAAAAATAGAGATTGAACAGCAAAGGAATCAGTTGCCGCTCATTCTCGGCGGGCGTCCTGCCCGCGTCCGAGGTCAGCGTCTAATCTCACCATCCTGGTGAGACTTTACGACGCTGAAATCCGCTATATCTGACTCCTTTGCTGTTCAATCTCTGTTTCATGGATATCAATTTTATATAAGTATAAGGCTCTCCACTTCTCCCTGCGGGAGGTTATAGTGGATACCCCTTATCATGGTCCTTAGATTTATAACCTCATTGGTCTTTCTCCATATATAACTTATCACAAGTCCGATGTGGAGGGGGTCCTTATGTGGAAGTCTTTTAGCATGGTTTAATATTTCGTAATCCATCCACCTTTCAACCTGCAAGAGAGGGTTTGTTATACGTGATTGTGCAGAGAATCTATCCCAGTGCATCTTCCACACAGCCCTGTCAATCATGGCCATACACTCGCTTACGCCCCTCCCCTTCACGATCTTTTTATATATCTCCAAAGAGAGCAGACTTCCCCCTTCAATAAAGTATCCAAAGGCATCCTCTGAATGTAATCCACCTTCTGCCATCTTGATTGAGGCAATGAGGTTATATCTGTCAATGAGCATCCTTATTGTATCTTCCACTATTGCACTATTCAGTCCCCTCTCCCTGGATGACTTTATTCTGTTTATCGCATCTTTGAAAAATGCCTTCTCCAATTCCACCTCTCCTTTAAACAGATTCCCCTCATTGAAATTCCTGATCTTCTTAAGCGATGAAACATAAGTATATCTCAGGGTAAATAGCATATCTATCATGGCCTGGACAGATGGTTGCTTATACACCTCCCTGAGCATCCCCTCATCGAGGCTTCCTGCCGGGACTGTCGCAGAAAGGGCCTCATCTGAAGGGATATTATTCAGTTTCCCCCTGACAAGGGTCTTAATATTAAAGAGATCCCACCGTGATAACAAAATATCTATCAAGGTGCTATCATCCCCTTTAAAAAAAGAGAGGATCTTTTTCATGGAAACAGAGAGGGAGGTCCTGAAGGTCGTATCCATTGTATAAATCAAAGGCCCTTCAACCCATTCACTAAAATAGAAACCGTAGGTGGTCTTTTTAAGGTAGCCTGCGGCTGCGGAGAGTTCACGAAAGGATAATATCTCTCTCAGTTGTCCCTCATTGAGGAGATCCCCCTCCATTGACCGTATCCGTGCATTGATATATGCATAATCAGGCATTGTTCTTATCAGTAAACAATATCTCCCTTAACTGAGGCATCATATCTTCCCTGACCTTATCAAATCTGCTCCAGAGGGTGTTTATTATTGATATACTATTATCATAAGATGATATCTTGACACCGGCATTTATCCTGTCATCTTCCTTAACAGATAAAACTTCACAACCGGTAAGACTGATATCCTTTAAAATATCCTTAACCAGGGGGCAGTCCCTGCTGTTTGCAATTACATGGACCTTCCCTTTTACCTCCTGTAAGCCTTCTATAAGTAAATTCTTTAAAATTGAAGGGTATGCCGGACCCTCTATGGTGGAATGAAAGGCATTCTCCACCTCTTTAAACACATCATCCACTACTTCCCCTTTTGCAGCATAAATATATGCGTTCCCTCTGTGCCTGGCCTTATTTAATTCTTTAACCCTGTATTCATCAAGGTCTTTTTTAACATTGCTGAATGCCCTCGCCTTCAGGTCTTCTATCATGTTTCCAAGTCCAGTAAGCATGGCGTCGGCCTTTTTCCGGGCCTCTGCAAGGATATCTTCCCTCCTCTTCTCCGCCTCCTTTATTATGTGGTCTATAAGGACATCATAGGACATATCTTCACCGAGGCGTTGAGAGTATAATCACTGCTGTGACAAACCCGAGAATAACCAGTGTCTCCGGTATAACAAGGAGTATCAATATCCTCCCTATGAGTTCAGGCTTTTCTATCAGCGCACCAATACCTGCAGCACCGATCTTAGCCTGGGCAATAGCAGTAGCTATTGCAGCAAGTCCAATCGCAAGACCAGCACCAATTGCCATCAATCCAAGTTCCATCATATCACCACCTTTCTCCCTCTTCCAAAGGGTTTGTACTCTACCCCGCCGGGATAGAAGAATTTATCAAAAAACTCCACGTAATGGAGCCTTAAAGTCTGGATCGCCGGTGCATATACCCCCACTACTAAATTTATAATATGAAAGAATATCCCTATGATAATACCGAGGACAATGCTCCTTGGCATCGCAGTAAGCCTGTTCGCAATAGAGGCAAGAAAGATAGAGGCAGCGCCAAACCCCATAATCCTTGCATATGAGAGGATATTAACAATCAGCTTTATTGCATCAAATGGGGCAATCCACTTTTCAAGGAAAAAGAGTGCAGCAATTATCCCTATTGCAAGTAATACCATTATGCGTAATAAACCTCCGGGCAGGAGACCGGATGCGGCTGCTGCTGCACCAAAGATGGAAAAGACAAAGAACATCTTGAGGATCCGCACAATCGCCTCATTCGCCTCTCTCCTCTTAAAAGAGATAATAACACCTATAAGAAGGCCGAGTGATATATGAAGCCCGCCGATTATAATCGAGAATATGAGGAAAGGGATCAGTGCCACAGACCGGTCAATATAGTGGTGAAGACCAATGTATCTGCCAAGGTCTCCAAAGAGTTCTCCAAATATGACCCCGAAAAATATTGTGAAGAGTGAACTGAGCATTAATACACTGCTCATATCTCTGATTGTCTCATTACCTCTCCACCGCCACCTCACAAAGAAAGATACAAGAAAAATGATCATCCCGTATCCCATGTCACCGAGGATAAGCCCGAAGAAGACAGGAAAGAACATGGCCAGAAGTGGTGTAGGATCAAATGTCCCATATTTGGGGAGTGCCAAAAACCTTGTCAGCGCCTCAAAGGGTCTGATAACTCCTGGATTACTGAGCAATACAGGGGTAATCTCTATTTCAGTCCTGGCCGGAGTTAATATCCTTATGATAACCATATCATTGAATCGCTTCCTGATATTATCTATAAATGGGTGTGTACTCTTCTCCGGTATCCATCCACAGAGGTAGAAGGTATCCTTTGTCCCGTAAAGAGCGGAGAAAATCTCCATTTGTCTTAAACGCTCCTCAATAATATTAAAACACCTGATGAATTCATCATATTTCTCAAAAGCCAGTTGCTTTAAAGTATTTTCAAGTCCCTTCATATCCAAAGGTAATTCATCCTTTTTCTGCATAATTGTCCGGAGGGCTTCCATTAATGGCATATCAGCCAGGTCTGCGGGCATCCTTAGTTCACTTATATTTTCCATATGAAATAGTCTCTTTATCTCAGGTGCAAATTCCTTTGGATATACGACTACACATGCCATTAACTCTTCATCTACATCTTTTTTAAAGATTTCATACCTGCCATCTGTAACACGCTGGATGGCCTCTTCGAGGAGCGGCAGAGGGGATTCTCTTTTATAGAGAGTAATACCGGTGTAGTCTCTAAAAGGGCTTTCAGGGATAAGCTCCATAAGAGGGGATAAGGAATTGAGTATTTTCTCATATCTGGTATACAGGGAGAGTTGTTGTTCTATCTCCTTAATCTCCTGGTTCAGATTATCAACTGAGATACTTATCCTTTCTATAGATGCCTTAGCCTCAGTGGTTCCAATCTCTTCATGCTTATTAGTGATAGAATGCTGTTTAAAGAAATCATGTTGTATACTTCCGGGAATGTCCCCGCTATGAACTCTAATATACAGGGGCTTAATTGTGTTAAGAGTCCTCCTTGCAAGGGCAAGCACCCTTTCCAGTTCTGCCATCTCATTCTTCTGCTCTAAAGAGAGGGTTAACTTCCTTATGTATGGGGTGTCCTTAACATATTCAGGCGGGGTTTCAATATGCAGTACTCCGGCCTCATATATATACGCCATTATCTCCTGGAGAAGACTATGCGGGCCGATAACAGAGACCTTCGACATCTTGATTATCATGTTAAGCTGCCTCGAGTTACATCGTAAAGCGGGGACACTTCCCATATTTTTAAAATATGGGAAGTGTACCTACTTCTACTTTGGTAAAATGTAAGACAAAATCTTTTTTATAGCAACCGGTATCCTCCCTTTCGATATCTCTTTTATTCGCTCAGCAACAGATTCTGCCTCTTTTACGACCTTTGAAGCCTCTTTTTCTATCTCTTTGATACCTTCCTCTCTTATCTTTGCAACTTCATCTGCAATTGCCTTTTCCTTCTCTTTTAATTGAGAGGCAATATAATCTTCTGTCTCTGCAATAAGCTGTTTTGCATCCTTTTCAGCCTCTTCTATCTTCTCTATAGCCTTCTGCTCGGCCTCGTGGATCTTCTTTAAAATCTCCTGTTCATTTAACTTCATAGCAAAATCCTAACCTTATTCAATTTATATCACAGCCGGTATAATAGTTCAAACAAAGACCAGCTTATCCATTGAGACTTTTCCTGTTATTTGTTTTCTAATTGAGAGGAGATGCGTTCCCACTCAGCCATTAATACATTAATCTTCTGCTGGACCTGAGTATGGGCCATTATCGTCTCTGAGAAACGTTTCTTATCCTGATATAATTCCGGATCTGCTAACAACTGTGTAAGTGATTCGAGGGTCTTTTCGGTTTCTTCCATATCGGTTTCGATCGATGCCAATTTCTCCTTTAACAGATTTATCTCCCGTTTATGTACCTCTTCCTCTCCCTTCCTCTGCTCCGTGGTCTTCCGGGTCTTTTTAGTTTCAGTCCCGGTTTGTGAAGCTGGTTGGCTTAATAGCTCATCTGTAATCTTCTTTTTATAGAGGTAATAATCATAATCACCGGCATAAGGGGTGGCTTTCCCATTCTGGACTTCTATGATCTTGTTGGCAACAGATTTGATAAAGTGACGATCATGAGTGATAAAACATATCGTCCCGGTAAAATCTTGCAGAGCCTCCTCAAGCACATCACGTGAGGGGATGTCGAGATGGTTCGTTGGTTCATCAAGAAGGAGTAGATTGGCAGGCCGTATCAGCATCTTGGCCAATGCCAGCCGGCTCTTCTCACCACCCGACAGTACAGCAACCTTCTTCTTAACATCATCACCTGAAAACAGGAATCTCCCAAGGATGGCACGAAGAAAAGACTGCTCTTCCAGCGGTGCAGCCAATGTTATCTCTTCAAGGATTGTATTGGAGGGATTCAGCAGCTCCAATTGATGCTGTGCATAGTAGGCCAATGATACATTATGACCAAGTCTTCGATCCCCTTTCTCAGAGGGTGTAACACCTGCCAGAAGTTTCAGCAATGTAGATTTACCTGCACCGTTCGGACCAACCAGGGCTATCCTCTCTCCCCGGTGAAGCTCGACATTTAGTGCCTGATAGATCGTGTTATTATCGTATGACTTGTCGATATCGATCAGACTAATGACAGTCTCTCCGCTCCTTGGCGGGGGTGGAAAGGAGAACCGTACAAGTTTCCTCTCAGGATCCAATTCTGCCTTATCCATCTTATCCAACATCTTTATCCGGCTTTGGACCTGACGGGCCTTCGTGGCTTTGTATCTGAAACGTTCGATAAAGGCCTCGGTCTCTTCTATCTTTTTCTGCTGGTTTTTAACAGTAGCCTCAAGGATTTGCCGAGCCTCGGCCCTGGCAGTTTCAAACTTGTCATAATTTCCAGTGTATGTAATCAGTTGTTGACGGTCCACCTCCACTATGCGGGTTGCAAGCCTGTTCATAAAATTCCTGTCATGGGAGATCAGGAGTATAGCACCGGTATCCCCTGCTAAAAACTCTTCAAGCCATATGACTGATGCTAAATCCAGATGGTTTGTTGGTTCATCAAGGAGGATCACATCCGGCCCTGATAAGAGGAGCCTCGCAAGTGCAATCCGCATCATCCAGCCACCCGAGAACTTTTCCATAGGACGGGTGAGGTGTTTCTCCTTGAAACCGAGTCCAAACAGTATCTCCCTTGCCCTGGCCTCGCGTGAATACCCGCCAAGATGTTCATACCTGGACTGGAGTTCACCGTAACGGTCAATAAGCCCTTCTGAAGTATCAGGGGATGTTGTTGCAATCTCCTCCTCAAGGAGCCGGAGATGGTGTTCAATAGTTGATACCTCAGACTCACCTGCAAGGACCTCTTCAAGTGCAGTCTTCCCCTCACTTGCTTCCAGTTCCTGGGTCAGATAGCCTATGACAGCCTTACTGTTTATGGTTATTGTCCCGCTGTCAGGAGAAATCCTCCCTGCTATCATCTCCAGGAGTGTAGTCTTTCCAGCGCCGTTTGGGCCAACAATAGCCACACGGTCTTCCAGGCCGATGCGGAGCGATGCATCTTTAAAGAGCACACGGCCGCCATAACTTTTTGATATATGTTGAATTGAGATCATATCTTATTATATCTTAATTGACGCTTTTAAGGCGTGCAAGAGTATAAGAGAATTAAGGGAGATATGTCAATCAATGGTCTTAAAGTTTATCAATAGTTATAGGTCTTAAGTTAACAGATTACAAAAAAAAGATCCTCTCTCAGTTTTATATAAACCTGATTGAGGATCTATAAGGATTTGAAGGGTACTATTAAGACCGGAGTAAAAACTGTGCACCGGTCAGCATACCTACGGTTAAAACCAGGACAACTAAACCGTAGACAGTAATTGCTATCTTCTCATCTCTTTCCATTTAACATTACCTCCTTTCTATAATCATGTTTTACATTTATTCTTAGATGGCTGCAGTATATAACCATCTTCTGTCTTTATAAATACATTATACTTATTCAAGATTAAGATAGGATTAAACCCTGGCTGATAAATAATCACTGCTCTTATTTTGGTTTACTATCCCAGTTTGGATCAAAAAATACTTTACAGAAGCAGTGTCCCTTCTTCTTTATATCCTCATCCATTTCATCGCACGGACACACCGGTCTTTCCCTCGGCAGGCAGGGACACCTGCCCATAGTTAAAAGAACTGACTTTGCTGCTATTTCATAAAGTGGTTTGCTAAATTTTTTGCTATACCTCTCATTCAAGACATAGCCTTTTTTATTGGCCACATCCTTCCATAACCTTATTAATTCATCTACGGTTGTATATCTTTTATTCATTATCACGCTGGTTCTATGATGCACCTTAGCGGATACCCTGCTTTTCGAGCCATGGAGTGAGTCTGCTGTTGGCGAAACTCAGCTTGTTCCAACGGCATGACATCCACAACGGCTGACCCATTGTGATGCACATCCAACATCAAACGTACAGCCGTCATCTTTTCCCTCTTAAAAACCAATATTAGGATTTTTACCACAAAATCCATAGTGGTCACATCGTCATTTAGAAAGATTAATTTGTACAGGGGAATCTGTTCAATTTGGGAATCCTCCCGGCTTCCAATCCTGGTATCAGGTAACAATAGGGGTGGCATCGCTCTCTATTATAATACTTTGTTCCCCTTGAAGATATTTTTATTATTATATTATCCTATATAGAAAAGGGATTCTTTTATTGCTTCACCATGACATATTGGGCATTTGCCAGGTTTATTAAGCCGTTCCCTCTTTCTGAATACAAACCCACATTTCCTGCATTCTGCCGGTGTAATAACCAGTGTGCGGTCACTTTTACTGATAGTCTTTTGTATATGCACCAGGTGTTCGTAGACCTCTTTCTCAGAGACCCTGACCTCACTGGAAATATCTCTGGCTGAAAGTGTGTGCCCTTCAAGAACTAATATGATCTTCTGGCGGATGGTCTCCTTTCTGTAGGCAGGTACAAAAGGACCTTTTGCTCTCTTTTTTATAGTCATGTGTGAAATTGATCTATAGAGCTAGTTCTTCCGGGTAAATTCTATCATATCCTGAGGAGTGGATATAAATATTTAATAATGGAATATCAACACCACAACGATATTGGCTTTGTCACAAGATTTGAAAAAGAATCAAGTCTTACGTTAATCCTTTCGCGACGTGTTCGCTTTCACTCCAAAACAATAATAAACCTGCACAGTTAGGGGTAACATCATTGCTTCCTGTACTAAACAATCTTCAAGCCTTTTCCAAAATGCAGGGTTACAAGTGTTAATCAATATTTTCTCTTTTTGCCTGAAAACAATATTTGAGAATC
>MHER01000175.1:0-4809 GCA_001805205.1 Nitrospirae bacterium RIFCSPLOW2_12_42_9
GAGAACCGGACACAGCAACCACCACCTCATCAGGAGGTTACCCATGCGGATATTAACAGCACTGTAAAAAAACTCCGGAGCATGGCATTTTCTGTCAGCTTGCTGCACTCGGATATTTTGACACATGAAAACGGAGGTCAATATTTTATCATTACCGTAGAACCTTCTCTCCAATCTACCGCCACTACTTCAGATGGGAAAATATATATCCGTGTGGGGGAAGAATGTTTACCCGCACGAAGTGAGGATATTCATCGCATCGCTACAGAAAAGCATGCCTTCCAGTGGGAGCTTGTTGTCCATCAGTCTATCGTATTAAAAGATGTAAACCAGGATGAAGTGATGCAATTCGTGAACGACATCCGATCTTCAGATAAAGTAAAAACCTTTATCAAAGCCAAATCGGATGTTGAAATACTGGAGCATTACAATCTGGTGGATAATAACAGTCCTACTAATCTGGGCATTCTGTGGCTGGGTTATCCTAAGCAAAGGGTACGTTTGGCATATCCCATCACAGTTCAGTATATTGTTTACGACCATATGGACAAAAAAGTCAGAAAAGAAACCTGGACCGATTACCTGTTGAATCCGAAGCAGCTTTTGCTGGACATAGAAAGCAAAGCCACTGAATTAAAATATTTTCACGAGTTCCCGGATGGATTGTTCAGGAAAAGAGTAAGGCATTATTCCGAGAAAGTAATCCGGGAGTTGCTGGTGAATGCCTTTGCACATCATAGTTTTACTATATCATCAGACATTACTGTAGCAGTTTACCCCGACAGATTGGAAATAAGCAATCCGGGAGGACTGCCAATCGGGATCAATAAGAACAATATCCTTCATCAAAAACACAGGCGCAATCCTCATTTCATCAATATATTCCACGACCTTGGATTGATGGAGGGTGAAGGTTCCGGCTTTGACATGATTTACGAAGAGCTGAGTCGTGATGTAAAACCCTTCCCCGATATTGAATCAGACTTTAACAAGGTAACGATTATCCAGCAGTCCAGAATACTCAATGAGGAAGATTTGGCGATTATGGACTATATCACGCATCACTTTGAGCTTTCCCAGAAAGAGTTTATTGCATTGGGTGTTATTATCCGTCATAAAAAGATTCTTACCACCCGGCTCTCAATAGAACTGCAGCTTGCCGATGAAGACCGCCTCCGAACATGGGTATCAAAACTTGCTGAAAAAGAGATTGTAATCAGCAGGGGGAATAGAAAGGGAACAACCTATCTCATTAATCCGAAACTTTTATCCAGCGCTAAATTAAATGTCAAGCCAACGCTCAAGACCATAGAAACACACACACTGAAAGCCCTTATCATTGAAGATTTGAAGATTAATCCGAGGTCATCAGTCTCACAGATTTTTGAACACCTGCGAAAAGAAGTACCTCGCGAAGATATACAGAAGGCAGTGTATGCGCTATTTAAAGAAGGTGCTATTGAAAAAGAAGGACCTAAAGCAAAAACTGTGTATTTTATGGCAATAAAAAAATGATTGAAAAAGAAAATAAAAAATGAAACAACATAACCATTTGAAAATCAAGGTTATTTCTTTTTTGGTTTCCTTTTTTCAAGCTGAAAAAAGGAAAAAGAACCGAAATAGGCAGATTGCGCAGTTGTCTAAAAGAGTTTTAAAAGGGTTTAAAAGAGATATAAGAGAGTTTTAAAAGAGATATACTCAAATATTATTTAAAATCAAGGAGATATAGTCTCTTATAAAAAGACTGGAAATTTATGAAACTCCACTTCGACAGTAATCAGGAATATCAGATTGAGGCCATCAGTGCCGTCACTGACCTGTTTGAGGGGCAGCCGTTGAGCGGCGGGGACTTTGAGTTTTCTTTGAACGAAACAGGTGTATTGCTCACTGAGAATGGCGTGGGGAATAAGCTGACTGTGACCGATGACCAGATTTGGGAGAATGTAAAAAGGATACAGCATCGAAACAAAATAAAGAATGGGAACAAGGAATTACAGGGGATGCATTTCTCTATAGAGATGGAAACAGGCACAGGCAAGACCTATGTATATCTGCGAACCATCTATGAATTAAATAAACTCTACGGTTTCAAAAAGTTTGTGATTGTCGTCCCATCGGTCGCCATCCGTGAAGGGGTTTTGAAGAACCTGCAAATTACCCGCGACCATTTCCAGACCCTTTATGACAAGGCACAGATCAATTATGACGTGTATGACAGTAAGAAGGTGTCCAATCTAAGAGGATTTGCCGGCGGAAACACCATTCAGATATTAGCTATTAATATTGATGCCTTTGCCAAAGACGAAAATATCATCAACAAGCCAAATGACAAGCTGACCGGTAAACGGCCCATTGAATTCCTTCAGAGTACCCATCCGATTGTGATAGTGGATGAACCTCAGAATATGGAGACCGACATTCGCAAAAGAGCTATTGAAAACCTCAATCCGCTTTGTACCCTGCGCTACTCCGCCACGCATACTAACCTCTACAATCTCGTTTATTCCCTTAATCCGGTCAAGGCATATGATTTGGGCCTGGTGAAGCAGATAGAGGTTGATTCGATAGTCAGTGAGAATGCAATGAATGAGGCATTTATTCACCTGGAGAGTATCAATGCCACTAAGACCAGGATAACCGCTAAAATCAAGATTGATATCAACACAAATAAGGGTGTCGTGAAGAAATCCGTCGCTGTCAGGGCCGGTGATGATATTTATAAACTGAGCAGGCAGAGAGAGATTTACAGGGACGGGTTTATCATTGATGAAATTGATGCCGGGAACTGCACGATGACACTCACCAATGGTTTAATGCTTTCAACCGGTGAAACGCGGGGCGGAATGAATGACGAGGTCATGAAATTTATGATACATAAGACTGTAGAAGAACATCTTAAAAAAGAAAGGGTCAATAAAAGCAAAGGCATTAAAGTGCTTTCATTGTTCTTTATAGACAGGGTGCGGAACTACAGGGAGTATGACAGCAATGGAAATCCTGTTAAAGGCAAGTTTGCGGCATGGTTTGAAGAGATATACCAACAGGAAACTGCCAGGCCCGTTTATGACGGTTTGTTACCCTATAATGCAGATGAGGTACACAACGGTTATTTCTCACAGGACAGCAAGGGGCGGGTGAAAGATACTGAAGGCGAAAGCCAGGCGGATTACGATACATACAAGCTGATAATGCAGGACAAAGAGACACTCCTTGACGCTAACACACCGCTTCGCTTCATATTCAGTCATTCCGCATTGCGGGAGGGGTGGGACAACCCGAATGTGTTTCAGATATGCACTTTAAACGAGACTAAATCCGAAATCAAAAAGAGGCAGGAAATAGGCAGGGGGTTGCGCTTATCGGTAAATCAGGATGGACAGAGGATATTTGATCGTAACATTAACAGATTGACTGTAGTAGCCAATGAACGTTATGAAGATTTTGCAAAGGCATTACAGAAAGAGATACAGGAAGATTGCGGCGTGGATTTCTCGGGCAGGATAAAAGACAAAGGTGACAGGAAAAAAGTCAATCTGCGTAAAGGTTTTGAAGCAGACCCGAAATTCCTTCAGATATGGGAAAAGATAAAATTCCAAACCCGTTACCGCGTTGAATACAGCACAGATGAACTCATCACCCTGGCTGCAAAGGAAATAAAGCGTATGCCCGAAACACGAAAACCGGCCATCAAATCAATTAAGAAAAAGGTAGTGATAACCGGCGAAGGCGTTAACGGGGTATTGATGAGTGATAGTGTCAATGACGATTATGTAAATACCTTTGAAATGCCGGATGTGCTGGCATATATTCAATCAAAGACTGAATTGACCCGGAGCACCATACTGGACATACTCAAAAGATCAGGAAGGTTGCATGAAGTACTGCTTAATCCTCAACTCTTTATGGACAATGCCGTCTCAGCTATCAAATCAGTTCTATATGAGTTGATGGTTGACGGCATTAAGTATGAAAAGATCGGCGACAAGTTTTATGAGATGACATTATTTGAAAACAATGAACTGGAAATATACCTTGACCGGTTTACCTTTATGGTAAACAAGACAGACAAGACTATTTATGAAAACTACATCCCTCTCGATTCTTCAGTAGAAAATCAGTTTGCTAAAGATTGTGAGAGCAGTGAAAATATTGAATTCTTTTTCAAGCTCCCATTCTGGTTCAGGATCAATACACCCATAGGTAGCTATAATCCTGATTGGGCAATCGTTTTCAGGGGAGAAAAGAAGATCTATTTCGTGGCAGAGACGAAAAGTGCCGGTCAGGAATTGAGGCTGAGTGAGAGGATAAAACTTGATTGCGGTAAAGCACACTTCAATCAATTTGATGATATAAAGTTTATCGGGCCGGTATCATCTGTTTCTGAATTGAACAGATGATACCGCAAGGACATGCCTTTAACCTAACACTACAAATTCCCTACCCTGTCAGACTAAATAACTCCTTTAGCTCTCTGTTGGAAAGCTCTGTAATCCACTGTTCGCCTGTTGAAACTGTAAGGTCAGCGAGTTCTTTTTTCGCCTTTATCATCTCGTCTATCTTTTCCTCAAATGTCCCTATGGTTATTAATCTGTGTACCATTACGTTTTTATCCTGACCGATCCTGTATGCCCTGTCTGTTGCCTGTGCCTCAACCGCAGGGTTCCACCAGAGGTCGTAATGTATCACATTCGCGGCAGCAGTAAGGTTAAGGCCTGTTCCCCCGGCCTTCAGCGAGATAACCATTAACCTGACAGCGTTGTCCGTCTGGAATGCCTCAACCATTTTATCCCTCTTTCCCCTTGTGATCCC
>MHER01000175.1:4834-11853 GCA_001805205.1 Nitrospirae bacterium RIFCSPLOW2_12_42_9
TTAAGGTCATCCCTGATTATGTCAACAAGCAGACCCCCCATCTCTTTGTATTGCGTAAAGATAATGGCCTTTTCTCTCATGGACAACATCTTTCCTGTAAGTTCAATCATCTTTTCTGCCTTGCCTGAAAGCCCTTTCACCGGATGTCCCTTCTTTGAGTAATGGACGGGGTGATTGCATATCTGCTTTAGCGATGTAATCAGTTTGAATATCATCCCCTTTCTTGTAATCCCATCGCTCTGCCCGATCTCCTTCATCGTCTTGTCCACTACCTGTTTATAAAGGGCAGCCTGTTCCTTTGAGAGATAGCAGTATTCATCAAACATGAGTTTGTCCGGAAGGTCACTGATAATCGTTTTATCAGATTTAAGCCTCCTTAACAGAAACGGCGCTGTGGCCCGCCTCAACCTTTCTATCTTCTCTCTGTCCCTGTATTTTTCTACAGGTGTTGCATATTGCCTCTGAAATGTTGGGGCCTGTCCGAGGTAACCCCTGTTAATGAAATCAAAGATGCTCCATAGCTCAGACAGTCTGTTTTCAACAGGCGTTCCACTCATGGCAATGTATGAGCAAGCCCTGAGTGATTTGACGGCCTTTGTCTGATCCGTGTCAGGGTTCTTTATGTTCTGTGCCTCATCTATAACAACCATGCCCCACTCTCTGGCCCTGAATATGCCGATATCCCGCCTCAGAATCCCATAGGTGGTTATAATCACATCACTGCCATCTGAGACCAGTTCTCTTTCCATACCGTGATATATCGAAAGTCCAAGTCCGGGCGCAAACCTCTGGCATTCCTTCTGCCAGTTACCCACAAGGGTTGTAGGGCATACAACGAGGGCAGGGTGGCCAAGTTTACCATCCTCTTTCAGCCTCAGGATGAGTGTAATGATCTGGATAGTCTTTCCCAATCCCATATCATCTGCTATACACGATCCGAACCCCTTTACAGTATTGGAGTAGAGCCATCTGAATCCCCTCTCCTGATATGGCCGGAGACACGCATTTAAGGCTGCCGGTATCTTTATATCTTCTACCCTTGTGAGCTGATCCAGTACCTTTCTCAATGCAATGCCGGGATTAAACAGCATCCCTTCAACCTCGCCGGTGAAGGCGGCATGAATGATATCCATTGACGATAAAGCGGGCAGGGGTTTGTTAATCCTGTCCACTATATTTTTAACATCCTGAGGCTTAAGGAGGATATACTGGTCATTGAACCTGACAATCCCTGTTGCCTTTTTTGCAAGCTTAATGAACTCCTCCCCTGAGATTGTCTTGTCCCCAATTGCAATCTCCCATGAAAAATCAAGCAGGTCGTCCAATGAGAGATAAGATATAGCACCCTTCCCTTTCTTCTCTGCCTTAATGGCGATACGGGGCATTACAAGCCTCTTTAGTTCTTTTGGGATTATCACCCTGATACCGAGGAGGGTTAAGATGTCTGCCCCGCCGGTCATAAAGTCAGACATTGCAGTTGAGCTGATAATGGCCTTCTCCCTGCCCCTGCTGTTTAATACCTCAAGGAGATTTGCCATATACTCACCCGCAATACTGACCTGCCTTGAGACATCCGTCCGGACTGTATCTGCAGGATATGAAAAGACCATATCCTTAGAATCAAAGACCCTCGAAAGGGGAATGACAGGCGCCATGGGATCCCTTTTATTTTCCACATCAATCTCTACTGCAAAGCTATCTTCCCCCTCAGTTTCAATCCTTATCACAGGAGATATATCCTTTTGCCTTATATGCAGCCTCTCAAGCCAGTCGGAAACGGCCTTCGCAGTCTGCCTCTCCTGAAATCTCTCAGCCTCATAAGTCTCTCCTGAGAAAAAGGTCCTGATGAGCTTGCCATCATACACGTCCGCCGTAATAACTCTATGCACAAAATGTGTGAGGATCATAGACATGACATCATAAACCCCGTCTTCTGTCATAATGTCCCCTTTGTCTTTCCTGAATCCAAAGTTCAATGGCATAATCCCTTTTAGATCATCCATTAAATCCCTTATCTTTTCATCATGAACAAGGGGCGCATATCTTATAGTAAATGCATTATATCCCTCCTTCATAACCACCTCAGGGATAAAGGCCCCTCCCCTCAGGAGGGCAAGGGCAACAGATGTGGCGAGATTGAGAAACCTTGATGAGACGGAGTTGTTATCAAGACTCGTATCAAGAGGAAGGCTTAGAAATATGCCGAATATGGAATCTGTTGATGCCGCTATCCCCCTCTGTTTTACAAACTTCAGTTTATTATCCCTCAGTACCGGAATCTTTATTGAATTAGTCTTGCTATTAATAATCAGGAGGTTCCCGAATATCCTTTCATAAAGTTCCCTTGATCCTGTCTTAGGCGGGACAGCCTCATCTGTAGCGGCAAAAAACATAAACCCTGCATTTCGAAAGACCTCCTTCTGCAAAAGTGTCCTATGTACGGTCATGGTAGTATCCTGTACCAGGAAAAAGTTGGTCCCCTTGAATGAGTGGTCGTTGCCTTCAGTAATATTAATCATCCCTGCTGCCTTCATAATCTCCTTATACACATGGAGCAACATCCTTTTAAAATCGCCCTCAGTGTAAAAGAGGGGTGAGTCAGGAAGGAGCGAAAACATAGAGTCAATATCAATGCCCTGAAATGAAAGATCAGGCGGTTCCAGAGAATCTTCTTTTCCCTTAATCTCTGCCTTTACCTGTTCATAAGGAATAAATATGTCTCTCTCCAGGTCACCGGCATCAATCTGCCGTTTATTCGTAAGTCCTGCCGCTTCTGCCAATGTTTGCGCAGAGACCCCTTTCAGATTAAAGATGAGAAAAGGGGCTTTATCAATCTCATTGGCCAATATGTAATAAACCGCAGCAAGGTGTTTACATGGGTTTGCCCAGTCAGGACAGGAACAATTGGCCGTTATCTCATCCCAGTCTCCGGGGAAGATATGAATCTTCTCTTCATTCAAAACCGGCAGAAGGGATTCAGGCAGCCTGCCCCTGTTTAATTCAGAGGCAACGGCTGGATTGTTTTCTATAACCCCTTTTATCCTTTTAACCTGTGAATCATTAAATCTCTTAAGGCATATCTTTATATCATACGGCCTTGGCCTTGAACCCTTCACCTTTGCAATCACCTCACCGTTCTTAATATCAATCGCCCATACACTCCCGTTATTTGCATACCTTCTCCCCCTCGGAAGGCGGTTGGTATTATAGTCAATCCTCTCCATTGCCTCCACCCAGGCATTCCCCCACCATGTCCTGCCAAAAGACCTTTGAGTGCCCATAAAATCTCCTCACAATAATTGAGATTTTCAATGATAGAAAAACAGTTGCGCCTTGTCAATAAATGGGTAAATAAATGGGTAAATAATTGCGGCTATCCAGACCTTTGGTAGTGACATAGACTGTAACCCCCACTTGCATTGTTTGGTTACTAATGGCGCTTTCAGTCAAGATGGGACATTTCATGCCATGGAGATACTTTTTTCGCTTCGCTCACTGGCATTGCTTGCATTGAGCGAAGCGAAAAAAGCACTGCCAGGCTTTCATATACATAATGAGGATAAGGTTGTTGCCAAAGGTTCAGTTTCAGGCATAGTATATTAACCCCGATACGGGCTTAATCACATCACTTAGCCATTTCGTGATGTGATTATCTGATCACCCCTTTTTCCGATTGACCCGTTCCCACTGGGCATCCGGACCTCGCCCGAGACATCTCACTTTCCCTTCCCGTTTCATATCCGAGAGGGCCCGCTGTAATGTTGGATAACTTACCCCCGGACATGCACTTTTCAATTCGCCTATAGTAAATCGTCCTATCATATGCTCAATCGCACGATAAACCATCTCACGTTTAGCGCCCCGTGCCGAAGTAATTGTCCCAACACGCTCCTCAAATTCTTTATAGGCAGCGGTCAACATTCCAAGAAAATAATTCCACCAGGGTCTCAAGTCGTGCCCACCCTCATGCCACCCCTGGGAACTCTTCAGCAGGGCATCATAATAAGTCTCTTTGCTCTCCTCAACAATTCGTTCAAGACTGATGTATCTGCCGACCTCAAAGCCGTCCTGATAAAGGAGAAAGAGCGTCAATAAACGACCAATACGACCATTTCCATCCCAGAATGGATGTATGCATTCGAAGTCAAGAACGAACGAAGCGATAAGGATCAGTGGATCGGTCTTTCGTTCCGACATTGCCTGATTAAATAAAATTATCAGATGTTCCATGAATTCTGTGGTCGCCAAAGCAGAAACAGGTTGAAACCGAACAACTTGTCTGCCAGCAGGAAGCGTTTCCAGGATTGCATTATCTTTGGCCTTCCATACACCACCGGTTTCTCCTGTGAAGCGATACATATCCCGGTGCCATTTGAGGATCAGGTCCGTTGTCAAATGCATCTTGTTGTAGTTCGCATGAATTGTAGCAAGCACATCCCTATATCCTGCAACTTCCTGTTCCGAACGATCCCTTGGGGTAACTTTCTTGGTTACCAACGCCTCAACCCGATTAGCGGCAACAGTAATTCCCTCAATCCTATTGGATGATTCTGTACTCTGGATCATAGCAACACGTCTCAAGGTTTCCAATATATCCGGAGATTGCTCACCATACAAGACCTGACGCCCACGGAATTCTCCAAGTGAACGAACAGCCTTAAGGAAATCATGAGAAATTGGGGTATCGTAGAGATATCCATGTTCAAATGATCTCATACATCTTCCTTCCTATACGGTGACATATCCTCCCGCACCAGGATTGGTTTATTGAAAATAGTCAAGTTCTTAGTTGAAGCTCCCTGCAGCAAGCTGCAGGGATTGCGCTCCCTATGCATTTTAAAAGCAAGAATCATTCAACTTTCTTGGTTTCATTGCTATTACTGATAAAGAACATCCTCTTTAAAAAGAATTACTTCTTCTTCCTTTGCCTTTTTTATCATTGCATCTGTAAATCCCTTCTTATTAAAAAGGCAATACAATTCCTTTCTGTTTTTGCCGCCCCAATTGACCTTCTTAGCCTTATTTTTCAGGGCATCATAAATATCTATGCCTACAGGTCTTTCACTCCATTTGGCCTCCCCAAAAAGGATTGTATTCAAATCCCTATTTATACAGACTATATCAATCTCCTCCTCCTTCTCCCACCACCTGCCAATAGAGGTAAAAGAGAAAAGCTTGTCATGCCTCTTGATAGCCTCAATGGCAATCTTTTCATAAACAGTAGAAAGAAACTGTGGCATTTCTGTATGGATATTTCTTAGAACGTTATCTATCCTCCCCATCTCTAATTCAGCGCGCCTCGGAAAAACAAATCTGAACCAGAACTGAAAAAATTCATCTATAATCCTGTAAAGCCCTTTTTTGCTTTTAAGCGGCCTTTCTTCAGTGACAGGAATCTCTCTTTCTACAATCTTAAGGCCAGCGAGAACACCGAGGTATTTATTTGCAACAGGCTGAGGTATCCCTGTTGCATTCACAATCTCTGATAACTTCCTTTTTCCCTGTGCAATGGCTTGAAGGAGGGCAAAATAATATCTCGGCTCCCTCAGCTCTTCTCTCAGGATAAACTCAACCTCATCAAAAAGCATTTGCCCCTTTCTTAAGACATGGTCTTTGAGATTTCGCCAGAACTCCTTTTCACCTGAAAACTGAAGCCAATAGGCAGGAATTCCGCCTGCTACAGCGAAATGTAAGAGCCTGTCTTCAAAAGCCTTTCCCTTTCTGAATCTGCTCACAGACTCAAAGGCCATTGGATCAATCCTCCACTGGCCTGTCCTCCTGCCATACAGTGGCGCCTTATATCCAAGAACCTCTGTCTCCATCATGGCTATACTTGAACCGAGGAGTATAAGGCATATATTGCTTTTTGACCAATACTCATCCCATGCCTTCTGAAACAGGCTCGTAATTGCTTGATTGGATTGTATTAAATATGGGAATTCATCAATCACAAGGGCGAACCTTCTGTTTTTTTCTTTTATATACTTAAAGGATTCTTCCCATGCGGCAAATCCCCTTGTTAAGAGAAGGGGTTCATTAAAGAACTGTCCAATTGCGATAGAAAATCTCCTTAACTGCTCAGTTTCGTTGGTGCTTTCTGAAAGGAAATACACATAAGGTTTATTTTTAATGAACTGTTTTACAAGCTCAGTTTTTCCAACCCTGCGCTTCCCCCAGAGGACTATAAACTGGGGTCCAGGCTCTTTCCACTTTTCTCCAAGAAAAGCCAATTCTTTTTCCCTATTTATGAATTTCACACTTAGCTCCTTGAAATATACTTTAGAGTATTATACTTATGAGTATATAAAAAGGCAAGGAGAAAAACAGGAAAATTCTTATTATGACGATTATGTTAATATAAATTCAGATTATGCAGATGCACATTATCAGATCGGAATAATATATGCAAAGCTCGGTGAAGTCGGCAAGGCGCTTGAAGGATTCAAGGTCCTGAAAAATCTCGATCAGAATCTGGCAGACCGCCTTTTTGAGACTATTTATCCATAGGACGTAAAAAGTTTAGAATGATTATGTTTACAGAGGGAATGCATCCCTGCGTCAAATTAGTTAATCAATTTTCTCTCAGGGGACATTGATCACAGTCTCGCAATTTATAGCACTATCACCAAATACATGCGACCCCCCGTCACAGGTATCGGTCTTTGTCCCGCCGTTCAGCGTATCATCGCCAGTACCACCTCTTAAAGTATCATTGCCGGCCTGCCCCTTAAGGGTATCATCCCCACTCCCACCGTCTAATATATCCCTGCTATTACCACCCTCCAGGATGTCGTTCCCTGCCTCACCAAATAAGCGGTCTTTACCATCGCCGCCAATGAGATGATCGTTCCCTTTCCCACCGCAGAGCACGTCGTTGTCACCCAGGCCGTCGATGCTATCGTCTCCATCCATGCCGTCGATTACATCCGGCCCTGAAGTGCCAATAATGTTATCAATACCCTCAGTGCCTCGGATGGTAACGGTCTTGCCGTTACAGGTGGTATCACAGGCATCACCGA
>MHER01000176.1:0-3277 GCA_001805205.1 Nitrospirae bacterium RIFCSPLOW2_12_42_9
ATCATTAAGAACCCACATGGTAATAGATTTTATCAGACCTGTCTGTTCTGCTAACTGTATAAATTGGTCCGGTGGTATAAGACCATACTGAGGATGAAGCCATCGGACAAGTGTTTCTACACCACTGATACTATTAGTTTTCAGACAAACCTTTGGTTGAAAGTGCAGGATTAACTGATTGTTATCTATGGCATGGCGGAGCTCACTAAGGATCGTTAGACGCCGTGGATTATACGGATCAAGGTTTTGATCGTATACCTTAGAAACTTCTTTCTCCTTTTTAGCAATTAACAGAGCCACATCAGCCCTTTGAATGAGCAGGTTCGGGTCTTCTCCGTGATCCGGATATAGGGAAATACCTATACTTGCACTTACTTCAAGTGATATTCCTTCAAGGAGTATGGGTTGCTCGATTGTTTCAATTATCTTAAGTACTATATGTGGTAAATCATTAGTCTTGCTGTCGGGAATAAGTATAGCAAATTCATCTCCACCCAGACGTGCAACCATATTGGGTTGTTCAAACATACCTTTCAACCGTTCTCCTATTACCTGTAATAATATATCTCCATTATGATGCCCAAGCGTGTCGTTTATTTCGTTAAAACTGTTTAAATCTACAATGAGTAATGATAGAGTATTATTCTTATATCTTTCATCAATAAGAGTTACTGTTAAATGATCAAGAAACATCGTCCGGTTTGGAAGATTGGTTAATGCATCATGAGTCATCTGATATGCAAGTGCAGATGCCTGTGCCTTTGATTCTGAATATGCCTTTTCGAGCTTTAAATGGTTAAGATGATTATGTATGGCAATAGATGCCGTATTTGAAATATATGTAAGTGTTTCAAGGTCTGTTTCTGTGAATTGGATATTATCAATCTTGTTTGTAACATTAATTACCCCCAGGGGTTGTTCTGCTGAGGCGAGTCCTGCATAGAGAATAGGGATGCTGATAAATGACCGGGCCTCAGACCGGACTGTTCCATCAAGGTAAGGAATATCATTAAGGCTTTTTGCCAGGATCGCCTTTCTTGACAGAATAACCTCCCCGGCTACGCGATTCCCTATTGAAATAGTTGTTTTCCTGATGACAACCTCAGGGATACCTTTTGCTGCAACTATTTTCAGGATGCCACCCTCTAATAACATAATGGATATCCGTTCACATTTCAGGGTGTCCATGGTAAATGAAATTATATAATCTAAGGTCTTCTGAAAATCCTCAATTGAGTTCAGGACATTTGCAAAGCCATAGAGGTTGTGGATGATCCTGTTTTGCTCTGCTATGGTTTTCTGCATTTGAAACTTTTGCAGGAGGTGCTGGATACTGAGGGTAAAGTCACGTTCGTCTTCTATAGGCTTTGTAAGATACTTGTCCAGAAGATGATTATTGATCGCAGTAATAGCAGATTCCAGTCCGGCATAACCTGTAAGAAGAACCCGGATACTGTCAGGTGAAATCTTTCCTACTTCTTTCAGAAACTCTGTTCCTTTCATCTGCGGCATCTTCTGGTCACTGATAACCATGGCTACTGTTTCACTTGTTGTCCTGAACTCCTGAAGAATGCCGAGAGCCTCCTTTGGATTATCTACGAACAGAAATCGATACCAGAGGTTAGACATTGTCTCTTTATTGATCTGCTCCGGCAGGAAAAATTCTAAAGATTTCAGAAAATCCAGGTCATCATCCACGCAGAGGATATGTTGTTCCACCGGCTTTATCATTTCAGCGTTTCCCTGATTCTCAGTTAACATGAGCATCTCCTGAAGGGGATGAGTCTGCAGTTACAGGGCAATGTTCTCTATCTACGCGTTCGTCAATATGCCCATCATCTTTTCCGTCAGAGAAATTATTTGAGGGGGCTGCTATTGGAAGACTTACCTCAAATACAGTGCACCCGCGCCGGCTCTCTACCCTTATTATCCCATAATGTCTTTTGAGTATCCCTGACACTATTGAAAGCCCGAGCCCTGTCCCCTTCCCAATATCCTTGGTTGTAAAGAATGGATCAAATATCTTATTTATCTTATCTTCAGGTATACCGTTTCCATTATCTGTTACTGTAATCAGGATGTGGTCATCTTTCTTACGGGTACTTATGTTTATCTTGCCTTGATAATCCTCTCCCAGCTCCTCTATGGCATCACAGGCATTATTTAGGAGATTGGTCCAGACCTGGTGGATCTCACATGTACAGGGTATTGCCGGAAGTGCTGGATCCAGGTCAGTAGAGACTTTAACTGTGTGCTTTAGTCTGTTTTTCAGAAGTACCATAGCGGTCTGGATGGATTCGTTAATCTGTGTCATCTCAACATTATCCTTATCTGTATAGGCATAATATTTCAGGGCTCTGACTATTTCTGCTATCTTCTGTGAACTTGTCTCAGAGATTCTGGCTGCCTGAACTATGCTCCCAATTGATTCAAAGAGGGAGAAGAAGGATGATATCCGTAGACAATCTGTGTATTTAATAATCTTTTCCGGATCAGTGAAATTTATCTTTGACAGGCTGTTTACCATTTCTTTGGAGTTCCCGATCCCTTTATCCATGAGGAGTGTTTCAACTACTTTCATTTCTTTATATGAAACAGGCTGCGGGGTGACAGAAGATGTCTGAATTAGGTCCTCAAGACACATGACCATCTTTGAGAATGGGAGGATATCCCTCTCATTTTTAAATGTCTCTATTGTCTTTGGAAGGGAGACAATCTTTTTTCCAAGATTCCTTAATACATTGCGTATTGCTCCAACAGGTGTATTAATCTCATGGGCTATCCCTGCAATCAGGAGGCCGAGGGAGGCCATCTTTTCATTTAATACGAGCTGGCTCTGGGTATTCTTAAGGTCCTCATATGCCTTCTGCAACCGGGCAGTTGCATCATTGACCCTCTCTTCGAGGTGTTTGTTATAATTATCAATCTCTTCTTTTGATCTTCTGAGGTCTATAGACATCTGATCGAATGCACGGCCTAGCTTCCCTATCTCATCCTGTCTATCATCATTAACCCGGATATTGTAATTGCCTGCAGCAATCTGATTGGTCAGGTTAATGAGATGGCTGAGTCTTATAAGGATGCTACTCCTTAATATAATAAACAATATGAAGGAGGTCATTATAATGGTTATTATCAGAATTACTGCGATACGATGGTCAATAGCTGACATGGTGGCTTGAATGTCCTGAATAGAAATCTCCATTGCTATTGCCCCTGCTATCCTTGAACCTTGAAGGATTGGGGCTACAGAATTGATACTGAGGCTTTTCCAATC
>MHER01000176.1:3288-6083 GCA_001805205.1 Nitrospirae bacterium RIFCSPLOW2_12_42_9
GCTTTTCCAGTCTGAGCTGGTAACATGGATACGGGGTTTAGCCATGGAGATAGCAGCGATAATATCCTGATCCTGAGTAGTCTGGCCAATACGTTCTGTATGAGAATCGGCCCTGTTTATAAAACTCGTATCGTAAAATGAGATGCCTTGGATGATACGGTAGTAGGTCATAAATTTGGCAATAATCTCATTAATATGTTCTAATCTGCCGGCATCATAGTCATACTTAATATCATGGACCAGAGATGCTGTAAGGATATCCACTGTGGTCATCTTCTGACTGACGATATTCCGGTAGACTATTCCCCGTATCAGGAACCCGGCCATAATAATTGCCAGGACCAGTATCCCAATTACCATAAAGATCATCTTTGTCCTTATGGAGATGTGAGAAAATATGCGATTCATGGCTATCTGTTAATTGTAATAATCTTTTTTAGTTTCCCATCCAGTTGAAAGGTCTGCTGGTATTTCTCAGTCCACACCGATACAGGATTTGATCCACTCGGAGGGTATCCACCCCAGGGTTCAAACATAGATTCAACCGAGGGGTCTTCATTTACGCAGATTCTTGCAGCCCTTGAGTTTATGGCAAAGGTACGAATCAGATCACTGTTATTGCTGAGGATTGTGTTACTTAATGGGAATCTGTTCACTTTCAACCAGTCCAGGAGATTTTCTTCTCTAACAGGTTTTATCCAGAGGGCAGGACCAAAAAAACCTTCCTGTACAACAGGATCATGAATGTTAACCCCTTCAATAAGCGCAGGTGTGAAATAGGCCCCCTTAATATCTCCGCCACATATAATGGTTGCATCCGGTCTATCCAGAAAGGTCTTTTGCAAGATTATGGCCTGTTTTTCACTAAAGAGTGGCCCGATCTGGCTATCAAGATCCATTGGGTTTCCTACCCGGAGATTTCCGAATGACTCTGCAAGGTTATCTTTTAAATCATCATAGACTGTATCCTTAATAAGGACGCCATTGACGGATGTACATGTCTCCCCATTATATCGCGTGGCCCCGGATGTTATTATTGGTATGGCGTCTTCTACAGGGAATGTATCATCTATATACAGCATACCATTTCCCTGGCCATCTAAAAGACATACCTTACCAGTGTTGAATGACCTGGTTAGTACTGACTCGGCATACCTGTTGCTCCCGATGTAATGTATCAGGTCTATATCATCTGATGCATAGCAGGCCTCTAAAAATTCATTGGCAAGGCTGTTAATGATTGCTATGCACGATTCAGGAGGATGACTCTTCCTTACTATCTCAGACAGTATGGCACCGGTAGAGGCACACTGGAGCGAGGGTCTCAGGATTACCTTTGACCCTGAATAAAGTGCAGAGGCAATAATAATTATACAGAGGGAAAGTGATGCATTCTGTGGGACAACAGCCGCAATACAACGGAATGGCCTGTGTGTAATCCTGATATTGCGGTAGGAGTTTCCTGAGTAGGAATGCCTGATAACACGATCTGCAGGTGGCCCTTCCGTTGCATAGGCCTCGAAATCATCCAGGTATTCTATAGCACTATTTACTATCTCTTTACTATCCTTGATGATAAAACCTGTTTCAAGGATGGTTTTTTCAAATAGGATTTCCTGATGGAGTAGGATCTGGTCTTTCAGTCTTCGTAAAAATTCCAGCACTTCATGATGAGATGGAGATTTTGATGCCTTTGACAACCTGAGGATTTCCCCGGTTATCTCTTCTTTTGTGGCCAGGCTCACCCGTACTATGGGCTTGCCAGTTACCGGGGAGACTACCTCATGGACTACCCCTGGTTTATATATTCTGTCATGAATTAAATTACCCTTTGTGTTCATCTCTATTTTAATCCAATCTTCTTCTGATGTGGATCCATAATCCCCCATTTTGTATAAATGGCCTTGAGATCTCCGTTATTCTTCAAAACTGTTAATGCCTGATTGACTGCATCCATGAGGGCTTTATCTTCCTTACGAAGCGCAATTACATACTGTCCCTCCCCAAAAGACTCTCCGACATTTTTCAGTTTGGGATTTGTTGCGCCATAGGCTGCGGCAATAGGGGTATCGAGAAGGACGGCATCCACCTTCCCGTCTTCCAGGTCTTTATAGCTGTATATAATCTCGGGATTTGTAACCACATGAATCCCGGCAGTCTGTCTAAGGATATCTTCTGCTGCTGTACCGGAGAGGGTAGCCACTTTCTTTCCTTTAAGGTCCGCGAGTAGACTTATACCTTTGGTCTCTTTTCTTACAGTAATCTTCTGGGAATAGATATAGTATGGATCAGAGAAAAGGACGATCTTTTTGCGATCCTCTGTGTCCTCAATCCCATTCATCGCAATATCGAAACTCCCCTTCTGAAGCTCCGGTATAAGGGTGTCCCATGCCTTTATGACCAGCCTTACCTCAATTCCTAATTGGTGGGCAATAGCATTTGCTATATCCATCTCAAAGCCAATATAAGACCCTTTATTTTTGGGGTCTTCATATACATAAGGTATGCCCCCTACAACATCTGCACCCCACAGAAGGGCACCGGCCTTTTTTACCCTTTCAAGTGATGTATCCTGTTTCTTTTCTGTACCCGGAGATTCAACTCCCTTCTGGCATCCGATGCAGAGTGTAAGAATCAGAAGTATCAGAAGATATGTTTTTATCTGTTTCATGAATTACCTCCAATAAATTATTTGTCAGTTTTGATAGATGCAGGACATTATGTTCCAGATATTCTTTATTTAAGTTACCTTCCTGCGGCATATTATTCATAAGCTGTCGAGACTTTGCAGATAA
>MHER01000176.1:6110-7875 GCA_001805205.1 Nitrospirae bacterium RIFCSPLOW2_12_42_9
TGAAAAGGTTAGTATCATTTCTATTGTGCCAAGATATTCTTTTGGGAGGATTGCCAGAAGAGTGGGTATACTCGGTCCTTTGGACTGCCCGAATATCCTGCGAAGGAATTGATATGTCAGTGGTGGTATATCCAGACTATTAATGAAGGACCTGATTAGACTATCATTATTTTTATAGTCTATGTCCTCTCCGTTCCGGATGGAAAGGGCATAGCGGATCATACTTATAGCTGTCTCTACTGTGGGAAGGTCTGCAGAGGAGATGTCCCTGACAGTAGGGAATCGAACTCCGTAATCCTTATTATAATAAAACATGGAAAAACTATTCCCGAATGCGACGAGGGTTTTGCTGTCTATGACCTTATCACAGGCAGCGATATTTAGTGCAGAAGGCCCTTCAAATACCTTCTGTTGGTCATCGTTATAAAGGGCTTCTTTTGGGAGCTCTCTCATCACATAATCTGCATAACTCAATCCTGGTCTGACCTGGAATTTACAACAGAAGTGTTCTAAAGATTCCCTGTTTAAATCAAGATCCCTGGTGATGTGTGCAGTAAAGAGTTTTTTAATAAGCTCAGGGGGGAGGATTTTAAGAAGCTTATAAGAAAGTTCCCTGCTGATCTTGACATCACCATACCTGATGATTGTGGGTATCTTACCTCCATAGAAATGCTTTGAGATAAATCGTGAGATATCAAAACTTCCAAGCCCTGCAACATGGGCCTTTGAGAAGGTCTCTATATCTATATCATAGAGATTCCACCTGGCAGCACAATCGAGTTTCCATCCGAGCTTACCACGAACCTCTGCAATCTCCTGACTTGAGTCAGACTTACATCTCTCACATTCAAACTGGATAATATCATCTGCTACCTTATGTATATTTGTGGCATCTATGCACCGGCATTTAGGGCACTGGACATAGAAGAGTTTTTTCATAGTATAGTGATTAAAGTTTTGAGACAGCATCTCCTTTATCCTTGAGTAGTTCTTAAAGGTTATCTCTATGAAATTTGCATAATATCCTTTTTTATAGGCATCGTATGAGTTGAGTATTACCGGGTATATATCAAGGGAATGTAACCGTTTAAGGAGGGCCTGTGTAAAGTGCTGAGAATAGTTCTTATGGCAGTCAAAAGGATCTGGTATCTCTGAGATAGGCCGGCCGCAATATCTTTCAAACTTTTTAAGCAGCTTCTCGTCCTTGTTTACACCGATCCTTAACTGGCGATAATTAAGCGGGTCGTAGTTGTCATTGATGAGATATAAAACAACATTTTCCCCTTTCCTTTCCAGTTTCTCTCTGACATAATCTCCTATGATAAATTCCCTCAGGGTGCGCTCATCACCGAGTAAGGCGGTGGTAAAACCTGTTGCTATTATGCGGGGGGTCTTTTTATTTCTAAATGGCATCAGTTAGCATAACCTCTGTTAAAAACTCTGGGCTATATTTATAGAAAAGAGCCATGTGTCAGGGACCGCATTATCCTCCTCAAAGTAACCATTTTCCCATGTCAGGAAATAGGAGATCGACGGTGTAATGGTAAAAGAGCTTATTGAGTATTCTATTGATGTGTTAAACTCGATTGAAGGTATTCCTGTCTGGTCATAATAATTACTTTGATAGAAAAGGTTTGATCCAAGTGATAAAGTCCCTGCCGGTGTCTCTACGCCGTGACTGATTCCGAGTGTGGAATATATCCCTTTTCCTGCATCAAAATCATAATGAATGCTTAGGGAGGGGTTCAGGATAGTACTGTAAGAA
>MHER01000177.1 GCA_001805205.1 Nitrospirae bacterium RIFCSPLOW2_12_42_9
CAAAAACAAGAAGGCTGTCCTTCGTGTTCTGGTAGATAGATTCTTATATAAGTTATCAGATACGGAGCGAAAATATGCTATGCCTCATAGTAAGGCTATGGCTTTACTGTCAAAGAACTCCTATTTCAGTGGTTCTCTGGCACAGGTTAAAGGGTTTTTATAGTCTGTCTATGTTTGACTATAAAAATTCATACTATCATTCTTTGTAACGATTAAGTTAGGAGGAACAACCGTGAAAAGGCCAATGACAAAAGAGGGGTTTTTGAAATTACAGGAAGAGCGTGATAAACTCAGAAAGATAGAGCGTCCCCAAAATATAAAGGATATAGCAGAGGCGCGTGCACATGGAGACCTCTCTGAGAATGCAGAATATCATGCAGCCAAAGAGCGTCAGTCATTTTTAGAAGGAAAGATACGGGATATTGAATACAAGATCGCAACAGCAGAGATTATTGATATTACCTCTATAAATACAGATAAGGTTGTCTTTGGTGCAACAGTCCAGCTCCTTGATATGAGTAAAGGTGAAGCAAAGAAATATAAGATAGTAGGTGAAGATGAGGTGGATCTGAAGAACGGGAAGATATCCCTCAATTCTCCTGTAGGCAGGGCGCTTATAGGTAACAAGATTGGAGCTATAGTGACTATAAAGGCGCCTGCTGGTGACAGGGAGTATGAGATACAGGGTATCTCTTTTGAAGGATGAGGGTCAGAATTGCTTCAAATTCATGTATAAAGGGAACCTACTACAGGATTGTTTTAGAACCTTCCTTTAAAGTTAATATCGCACCAGGTCAGTTTGTAATGTTAAGACCGGCGACACCCTGTAATTCTTATGACCCGCTTCTGCCACGCCCCTTTAGCATCCATAGAGTAGATCAATCAGGTAATATAGAAATACTGTATAAGGTTGTTGGGAGAGTGACAACTATATTATCTATGATTGTTGAAGGGGACGAGGTTGATATACTTGGACCGCTTGGCAATGGATTTCCTGTCAATCGGGAGGTAGTTGGAGATAATATCCTGATTATCGCCGGAGGGATTGGAGCAGCCCCGATAATCGGACTTGGTGAAACCTTAAGAACAAATTATCCGGATAGACCTATAGTGATCATACTCGGTGGCAGGGGAGAGGCGGATCTTCTGTGTGTTGAAGATTTGAAAAAGACAGCCGCAGAAGTAATTATTACTACAAACGATGGGTCTGTTGGGATTAAAGGATATGTTACTGATGCATTGGAAGAATATCTGTCACGCAGATGCGACCCTGGTTTAAGAACAACAGTCTATGCCTGCGGCCCTTCTCCAATGTTACAGAAGATATCAGAGATTACAGGAACACGAAGGAATATTGAAACCTACTTTTCCCTTGAGGCTAATATGGCATGCGGTATTGGCCTCTGTATGGGATGTGCTGTAAAGAGAAGGGATAGAGGATATTACCTTGTGTGCAAAGACGGGCCGGTATTTAGAGGGGATACAATAGTTCTATGAAACCGGATTTATCAATAAGGATAGCAGGCATTGATTTTCAGAATCCTGTTACGCTTGCTTCCGGAACTGCCCGATACGGTGAAGAAATAACGGAACATTGTGATCTTAACCGTTTAGGGGCCATTATTGTAAAAGGAATAGCATTAAAACCTACACCCGGTAATCCTCCGCCACGGATATGTGAGACCCCTTCAGGGATGTTAAATGCAATTGGCCTCCCTAATATTGGGGTTGATGCCTTTATAAGAGATAAACTCCCTTTCCTCAGACAGTTTAACCCGAAGGTATTAGTAAATATATTTGGTTCAACAGTGGATGAGTATGGAGAGGTTGCCAGGCGTTTTAATGGAGTCGCTGGTGTTCATGGACTTGAGGTGAACATTTCATGTCCAAATATTAAAGAGGGCGGGATTGCGTTTGGCACAGACATTGAGTCAACACGCAGGGTTGTACAAATTGTCAGGAAGGCTACTACGTTGCCAGTCCTAATAAAACTATCACCAAATGTTACTGATATTGCCTCCTTTGCGAGGGTATGTGAAGATGAGGGTGCAGACGGCCTATCAGTTATAAATACATTACTCGGCATGTCTATTGATACAGAGACATGGAAACCGCGGCTTGCCAATGTTACAGGCGGCTTATCAGGGCCAGCCATAAGACCTGTTGCTGTTAGGATGGTCTGGCAGGTATATAAAGCAGTAAAGATTCCGATCATCGGGATGGGAGGGATTTTTACTGTAAACGATGCAGTAGAGTTTTTACTTGCCGGGGCAAGCGCGGTTGCAGTTGGCACGGCAAACTTTATAAATCCAGGAGTCTCAATAGAAATAGTAGAAGGGTTGGAGAAATATATGGAAGATAAGGGACTTAATAACATATCTGAACTAATTGGGGCTATAAAGAATTAGAGATTAGTGGTAATTTCGGATGAAATTAATAACACTCACAACAGACTTTGGTCTTCAAGACCCTTTCGTAGGAATAATGAAAGGGGTGATATACAATATAAACGAGTCTGCTAATATTGTAGACATTACACACAATATTGATAATCAGGATATACTCGAAGGTGCATTTGTAATAAGCCAATCTTACAGGTACTTTCCCAAAGGCACTATCCATGTAGTTGTAGTTGACCCCGGTGTCGGAAGCAGCAGGAGACCAATCCTTGTGAATGCCTCCGGCCACTGTTTCTTAGGACCGGATAATGGTGTGCTATCGTTTATAATAAAAGAGGATCCAAAACCAAATATATTAGAATTAACTACTGAACAATATTTTCTAAAGGGTATCAGCTCCACATTCCATGGCCGTGATATATTCGCACCAGTAGCCGCATGGCTCTCAAAGGGTATAGAGTTCCATCACTTTGGGCATGCAATATCCGATTATAGAAAACTTGATATCCCTGAAATTGAAAGAGGGCATGGCATCATAAAGGGGAAGGTGATTTATATTGACAGGTTTGGAAATATCATCACGAATATAACTCATGAGGATATTGATGATATAGTAAAAAGCGGTATTTCAACTTCAGATATTCGTACAAGAATAGCGGAAGTTGAAATAACAGGAATTAAGAAATATTATGCAGAGGTAAATAAGGGAGAACCCGGTACAATAATCAACAGCTTTGGCCTGTTCGAGATATATACCTATATGGGCGATGCAGCAAAGATGCTTAATGTAAAGAAAGGTGCTCCTGTAGAGGTGATTTGAAGCTCCCTGCAGCAAGCTGCGGGGCTATTGCTCGCTATGCATTTTCAACTGTGCCTTGCTAATTTCTTCATTTTCAGGATATACTTCTTAAATGAAATCCAGAATCACAAAAGAAGAAGCCCGGGAATACAAAAGACGGTGGGAATCTGTTAACGAGGCAGAGATACAAGAATTGCGTAAGACCACTATTCCACAAAAATTGCACCAATTAGTAACTCTTATGGCTTCCGGCAAAGTATTTACTGCACAAACGGATATTATAAATAAAGAAGAGAATGAGGTAAGAATAAGATGGAATCGGCTTAGAAAGGCATATGATGTCTCAAAATGATAACCTTTCCCCGCTTCTGGTTGTATTACGTGATCTGGTTGAGTGGTTAAAAGCCAGTCATACCCCTGGTGTTGTTATTGGAGGTGTAGCTGCCTCTGTTCTTGGTCGTCCCCGCTTCACACAGGATGTTGATGCATTAGTTTTGCTTGATAACAATGACTGGGCTGAATTTCTTTCCTCAGGAACACAGTTAGGGTTTGTTACAAGAATCTCAAACGCGCTGGATTTTGCTACCAAGAATCGCATTCTTTTGCTTCGTCACGAATCCAGCGGTATTGATGTCGATATTTCATTAGGGGTTCTACCATTTGAAGAAGAGGCGGTTAGCAGTGCTATGTGGGTTGAAGTGGGTGGTGTTAAAATTCCGTTACCTCCGCCGGAAGATTTAATTATTATGAAGGCAGTTGCCCGCCGTCCACGGGATATTGTGGATATTGAATCAATAATGGACGCCAACCCGAATTTAAATGTGGGAAGAATAAAAATGTGGGTCCGGGAATTCTCATCTGTATTAGAAATGCCTGAGATATTAACCGACCTTGAAGCAATCCTGTCACACAAACGAAAAAAGAAGTTATGAGTAACAACAACACAGGGACAGCGACCAACGAAATAAACAAAATAAGGACATGTACCTATATTTAAGGTTGCGCTGCCCTTATTGCATGTCCCCCCTTACATAAGAATGATGGCTTATTAACTAATTAAGCTAGTTTTTACCATGTATAACCATAGTAATTTACATTAAAATTTCCATCGCATACACCATTATTTGTTCTACTATTAAATACGTTGAAACTTACATTCTCTCCCGACCCGATTGCGTTACAGTATATATCATCATAAGTTGTTCCACCGTTGTCTGTAATCCAATTATGGATTACTTTGAAAGCAACAGAGGTCCCGGAATTAATAACACCATAACCTCCGTTAAATTTAATCGTATTTTCTTTTATTAATGCAGAAGAACCACTGCCGACATAAATTCCAGTTGATGTGTTATCTGTAATAATGTTATTTATAATCATTGGAGATGAAGATGATGAGTTATAAATACCAGTAGAAAGATTAGCTGAAATTCTGTTGCCGACAATTGTTGGTGAGGCAGATGAGTTAAAAATTCCACCACCGGTATTTACATTTATATCATTATTTCTGATCATAATATTGGTGTTTGTAACACCAAATGCATTGTCAATCCCTTCCCAGTTATTCCCTGTAATTAAATTATTTTCAATTATTACAGAGTTGGAAGGTATATAAACACCATTCTGGTAGTGGTAGATTCCACGTCGTCCTCCTTTTATTGTAAATCCGGAAACAATCACCTCTCTTATACCTGATATAGTTATGACGTCATAAATTATATTGGGTGACTGGATTATTGTTACATTTTGGCCTGCGCCTCGCAGATGGACATAACTTTTCATAGTTATGTATTCTGTATATATTCCAGGCATCACATCAATGACATATGGGTTGGATGAAGAGGGGCTGATGGCGGCTAACGCAGCGCCTATGCTTGTATAATCTCCACCACTTTCTGCAACTACTATTCGCTGAGCAGGCTTAACACCGCCAAAATTTAATTCTGTTTGTGATACACAACCGATGCAGGAGAGGTCTGACGCAGCTCCTCCCTTGCTTGCACTGCCTGCATAGTTAAATCCTACATCTACACTTGTTATTGAACCATCACTTATCTGAGTTGAGCCAATTGCGCTGTTCATAATCTTTGCTGTTGTTACATTCCCGTCAATCAAATGAGATGTCCCTACTGACAAAGGAGCAATGTTAGCAGAGGCAACACCTCCTGTAGCAATCTGTGAAGACCCTATAGCTCCTGTCCCAATCTTAGAAGTTGTTACTGAACCATCACCTATCTGTGTAGTACCAACACCTCCATTAGAAATGTTGATTGTAGTATCTGTAATGTTTATTCCAGTGCCGGCTGTGTAGATTGAATTGTCATCTGCCTCACAAACTACTGTCCCATCCTGATTCACAGTGCGGATACTGCTGCCTGTTGTACAAGTTCCTGTTACACGACCCTGTACTTGAGTGTTATTGATTTGAGCAGAACCAACAGAACCAATGGCAATCTTTGCAGAAGATACAGAGCCATCAGTAATCTGTGTAGATCCAACACCTCCATCTGCAATACCAATCACAGATCCATTTATGATATTAATACCTGTGCCTGGGGTGTAAGTTGTATTATCGTCTGTCTCACATACAACTGAGCCATCCTGGTTCACACTGTTTATGCTGCTTCCAACAGCACATGTTCCTGTTACACGGCTCTGTATCTGAGTGTTATTAATCTGTGTTGAACCCACTGCACCAGGGGCAATTTTACCTGTGGTTACCGCCCCATCGCTGATATTAGATGTTCCAACAGCACCTGCGCCAATGTCAGCACCGCTCACCGCTCCATCCTGAATGTCAGCACTACCTATAGAGCCATCCTGGATATCAGTTCCGGTAACAGACCCATTCTGTATATCCGTCCCTGTAAGACTCCCATCCTGGACTTTGGCCCCGGTTACGGCATTATTCTTCAATTTTCCTGTAGTGACTGCACCGGCAGCGATATCAGACGTTTTTACCTCCCCGTCAATAATATCAGCAGAATTCACGCAGGGTGGCGTAGTGCAAACTCCTGCATGAGCATTAACCGGCATAAAGCCAATAAAAAGTAAAAACATTGCACACGCTACTATTGTACCTATAAATCTACTCTGTCTCATTGTTTACCCTCCTGTTATTTACTTGTTATAAGATTGTTGTACAACTTAGTATTCGCCTCAATATTCTCAAACTGTTATTTTATGGTGTCACTGCCTGTCCCGTTGAATAGTTGTAACTTGTACCCACTATATCCTGAACTGTCCCGTTTTCCGTTATAGAAAATTTGGTCACCATTGATGGAACATTCAGATATAGTTCAACTGTTGTAGAAGCTCCAACATCAAGGTCCCCGATTGTATAGGGTAATCCGGGTGAGAGTGTGGTGTTATATGTAACTGTTCCTGTACCGGAAAGTGTCCTGGGAACAACCTGTTTAATTTTTATATTCCTGCCGATTCCTTTTCCT
>MHER01000178.1:0-11491 GCA_001805205.1 Nitrospirae bacterium RIFCSPLOW2_12_42_9
CATTTAGAATGACCTGACATATGAAAAACCCTCCTTCGACACTTTACTTATTCCTCTTCATTCGTTTCTAATTGTTGCACGATTGTCGCATCTATTTCCTTAGGTTCAAAGTCCGAGACCTCAATCTCTTTTACCCTGATCTTATCGCCCTCTTTTGTAGTTACTACCCTGAGTTTAACATTCAGGGCAACATTTAATATACCTTCCATAACTGTATCTGCAAACCTGGAAACTTCAGGGACAGGTTTACCAAGCTCGACCCTCTCCTCCCCCCTCTGTTCAGAAATACCAACCTGCTCCCCTTTTTTGGCTGCACCGGCAGCAGAACCTCCCTCCTCAACCCATTGTCTCAGATCCTCACTCCTCTCCTGAGGTATCTCAATCCCCACAACCGACGGGGTTATTGGCCGTACCTCCTCCTGAACCGGCATCCTCTTCCTCGGCCGCCCGGTTTCGATCATCTCTTTCAGATCAGTAAGGACCAATCTGCTTACAGATGTAAGTGTCTCAAGTACACCCTCACCAGTTGCTGCCGAGGCAAGGAAAAAGGGGACACTTTTGGGGTTAAGCGCCCTGTTAAGAGATTCCGCAGAGAGGATATTGGAAAGATCCTTTTTATTGTACTGTACTACAAACGGGAAGTCATCAAGGTTTATTCCATGATCTGCAAGATTCTTTCTCAGATTACTCATACTCTCGAGATTAGAATCGAGCATATCTTCCTGTGAGTCTGCAACAAACACCACCCCGTCTGCACCCTTTAAAACGAGTTTCCGGGTGGCATTATAAAATACCTGACCGGGAACTGTATAAAGATGAAACCGTATCTTATACCCCTTTATTTCACCGGCATCCAGAGGGAAGAAGTCAAAAAACAACGTCCTGTCACCGTACGTCGGAAGAGTGATGAGCTTACCCTTTTTATCAGGGACTATTTTCTCATAGACATGTTTGATATTTGTGGTTTTTCCGGACAGACCAGGACCATAGTAAACTATCTTTGCATTTATCTCCCTTGATGTATAGTTAAATAATGCCATAATGTCATCAGTTGTAACAAAAAACAGGGCCGGGTGTCAACCTAACTTATGTGAGTACAGGAGATGGCCTTTACAAGTGAAGTAATTGTACAATTTACAGGGACAGGGAGATTGTGTTTCGTCCCCTCTCTGCACACATAACCATTAAAGTAGTCAATCTCAGTAGGTCTACCCTTTATAAAATCTTCATACATTGAAGTATGATATCCACGCAGCTTCTGTGTTACATTTATATGTTCATCCATCAAACCCTCTGAAAGTATAATACCCTTCTTCTCAGCCAATGACCTGATCTCATTGAATATCCCATAAACAATATTAAGCGCATCTTTTGAATCAAGTATATATTCAATCGGCCCATTCAGTATTACTGAGAGCGGGTTAAATACCGCATTCCAACAGAGTTTCTTCCACTTCCCTTTAAGAATATCAGTAGATAGTTTTGCCGGTACCCCTGCATCCTTAAAAATCCTGACCACATCTTTTACGCGATCGCTCTCTTTACCATCAAGCTCACCTATACTCAGAGAACCAGCCCCATGGTGTATTATCACACCTGTCTCTTCAAGCTTCGCGCCTATAAATGCTATACCTCCAAGAACCTGGGAATCGGGAAACCGCTTCAGTATCTCTTCTTCACTGTCAACACCGTTCTGAAGGGGAAGTATCAGAGTATCTTCTTTAATAAAAGGCTGAAGTTGGTTCAGGACATCTTCAGTACTATAGCGTTTCACAGCTATAATTATTAAATCACAAGGGGTAAGATCTGACGGGTTTACAGATACTTTTGGATGAAATGTCCATACCTCACCCTTGCTCTTAACGGTTATACCATTATCCCTGATTACCGGAAGGCTCTTCTCTGTAACAAGATATGATACCTTTATACCTGTCTTCCATAGGAGGCAGCCATAATAACCCCCTACTGCACCAGCGCCTGCAATTAAAATATTCATTTTAAAATACCTCTTTATTTAACAATGCTCATTTTCAGAGGATTTTATCACAACGAATCGTTGTTGTGCATCATTTTATAAAAACTTACTAATCAATATAAAAATAATACCGAAAATATAGCATAAGTTTTAATTAGGATGGTTATCATTAAGGATGTTCTCTGGCAAATCCCCTTCCCATTCAATGAAGACTAATAGTTCAGGAAAAAGAAGGACTGATTAATTGACCACAAGCGTTGATAATAATCTCAAAACAATAGAGCGGAGAGAATGGCAACTATGGGTTCTTGCCCTTGGTCTGATTGTAATATTAGCTGCCATCACAGCAGGGACTTACTTTTTTATCCTCAGTGAGGCCTATACTAATTTTGGCATGATTAGGACAATGGCCAACAGGGCGCTCGGTGGATTATTGATCCTTATATTCCTTTTCTGTATCTATGTAATAAGTACCAGACGGGTCCTTGGAGTTATGAGGACTACACTCGAAAATCAGGCTATTCGCGATAACCTTACTGACCTTTACAACAGAAGATATTTTAATCTCAGGCTGGAAGATGAAATAGTCCGTGCACAACGGAATAAATCCATACTCGCACTGCTAATCTGTGATATTGACCAGTTTAAAAATATTAATAATTCATGGGGGCACCAGACCGGTGATGAGATATTAAAGTCTGTGGCACAAAGCATCAGGGAATCCACGCGTGGCATGGACCTTGTAGCAAGATGGGGTGGAGATGAGATGGTTGTTGTGCTGGCAAATACTACACGTGAGGGTGTCTCTGTTGCTACAGAACGTATCAGGAAAGGGGTACAACGGGTCGGTCAGAAGGCCCTGATTGATCTTGATATGTGTATTGGTGTTTCCCTCTATCCGGAACATGGTACGAGTTCAGATGATTTGATACGGCTGGCTGATAAAGCACTATTTATAGCGAAAAGAGGCGGAGATAAGATACACATAGGAGAAGAGGAATATCTTCTCGATGAACGTTCAATAAAGATTGTTTATCAACCAATAGTAGATACAAACTCCAACCGTGTATTTGGATATGAGGCGCTGGGACGGGACCCCCAGGGTAAGTTGAACATACTTGAACTCTTTAAAAGATATCAGACCATCGGAAGACTCCATGAACTTCAATGTCTGTGTTTTAAGTTAGAGCTCGAGGCTGCACATAAGTTTAAGTTAGAGAGACTGTTTGTCAATGTCAACTTTGACATGCTCAATGACCTGTCACATATCCCAAAACCTCCTGATACAGAATTGATACTGGAGATATCGGAAAAAGAGGTGTTAGAGGATATAGAAAGCCGCCTTAAGATAGCCCAGAAGTGGAGGGCCAAGGGATTCAAATTTGCCATTGATGATTTTGGTGCAGGTTTTATTTCCTTACCATTTATTGCACAGCTCATCCCTGATTATATCAAGATTGACCGATCAACCATATTACATGCCGTATCTTCTATAAAGTTCAGAGAATTTCTGAAAGATATGGTATTGGCTCTGCATAATTATTCTGCTGAAGGTATAATTGCAGAAGGGATTGAGACAGAGCAGGAATTAAATGTTGTAAAAGAGTTGGGCCTCGATCTCGTCCAGGGTTTCTTATTAGGCAGACCTCATGAGCTGATTTAATATCAGGTCAGATTCAAAGAAAATCATAAACTTCCACAGAAAAGTTAATATAGTAAATTGTAGGGCAATAGTGATATAATTTCCGCCTACAAAGGAGCAGGTTTATGCTGGAAAATGATCACCCCAGATTAATCAGGAATCTGATAAACCAATCTAATGATGCCATTTCTATTGTTGACCCTGAGACAAGCCTTTTTATATATGTAAATAATAAGTGGTGCAGTAACTTAGGATATAGCAGTCCTGAACTCCTTAAAATGAGAGTCATAGACATTGACACGATCCTTACGGATAGTTTTTCATGGAAAGAACACGTAAAGGATTTAAGAAAAGCAGGGAGTATGATCATAGAAAGTGAACACCGGCGAAAAGACGGCACTGTATTCCCTGTGGAGATCAATCTTAAATTTACAATACTTAATAGAAAATCTTTTATTATCGGTATAGTCAGGGATATTACAGAAAGGAAAAAGGCAGAGCTGTTGCTACGCGCAAGCGAGGAACGCTTCCGTCGCCTGGCTGAAAATGCGCAGGATATCATTTACCGCTACAGACTCTATCCGGAGCGGGGTTTTGAGTATATCAGCCCGGCAGTAACAGCTATAACAGGTTACACACCGGAAGAGCATTATGCAGATCCTGACCTTGGACTTAAGATTGTGTATCCGGATGACCTGATAGTGCTGAAGTGGATACTTGAAGACAGGTCTTTCAGACCAGTTGTCCTTCGCTGGATAAGTAAAAACGGCACAATTATCTGGACGGAGCAGCGCAATATCCCTGTTTATGACGATGATGGAAAATTGATCGCCATAGAAGGTATAGCACGTGATATAACCGAGCGAAAGGTAAGCGAAGATGCTCTCCTGGAAAGTGAAAAGAATTTCAGGAATTTGAGTGAAATGGTTTATCGGGCAGATCCGGAAACTTATGCAACCATATATTGCAACAAGGCCCATGAAAGGTTATTTGGATATCCTGTAGAAGAGTGGATTAAGAATCCAAAGTTATGGGAAGATGCAATATATCCCGAGGATAAGGAAAGAGTCCTTTCTGTATTGGAAGAGGCAAAAAAGAATCTAAAGGGTGGGGTCATTGAATATCGAATTATAAAGAAAGATAAAGCTATACTCTGGATAGAAGACCATTTTAGTTGGGAAGTAGACAGACATGGTACACCAGTGTCATTAAACGGAGTTGCTTATAATATAACCAATCGAAAAAAGGTAGAAGAAGATCTTAAGAAAAGCGAAAAAAGGTTTAAGGCGATATTTAATACTACCTCAGTCTCAATATTTGAAGAGGACTTTTCTGAAGTAAAAAAGGCCATTGACGATATAAAGGCATCAGGTATTAAAGACTTCCGTAAATACATCGATGAAAATCCGGATTTTGTTTCTAAAGCCTTACAGATGGTAAAAATCCTGGATGTAAATGATGCGGCAATCAAACTCTACGGGGCCAGGGATAAGACTGAACTGTTAGAATCATTAGATATGATATTCACTCCTGAATCATATCAAGCATTTAAAGAAGGATTGATCGCTATTGCCGAGGGGAAAATATATTACGAGGCCGAGGCATTCAATAAGAGATTGGATGGAAAATTATTAGATATATTGATAACTATAGCTATTCCATCAGAACAATCAGAATTTAAAAATATGATTATTAGTATATTTGATATAACTGACCGTAAGAAGATGGAACAGGATCTTATAAGGATGCAGAAGATCGAGTCTCTCGGTATCCTGTCCGGCGGCATAGCCCATGATTTTAATAATGTAATGACAGGTGTCCTCGGCAACATCTCTCTTGCAAAGATCTGGGCAGAATCTGATGAAAAGGTTAAAGAAATATTAATTGATGCTGAGAATGCCTGTTTTAGAGCGAAAGAATTAACCCAGCAATTGATAACATTCGCAAAGGGCGGGTCACCAATAAAGGAAACAATCCCTATTAAAGGGCTGATCAAGGACTTAACAATCTTTACATTGAGCGGCTCTAATGTTAAAGCAAAGTTCGATATACCATATGACATCTGGCCAGTCGAAGTGGATGGAGGTCAGATAAGCCAGGTGATCAATAATCTCGTTCTTAATGCAGACCAGGCAATGCCCGAAGGTGGAATAATTGAGGTGAAGTGTGAAAATGTTGAAATAAACAAAGAAGATATACTCCCTTTAAAGACTGGAAGATATATCAGGATTACTATAAAAGATCAGGGATGCGGAATTGCAAGGGAACATATAGATAAGATATTTGACCCTTACTTCACTACCAAGCAGAAGGGGAGCGGACTGGGGCTTTCTACTGTCTATTCTATTATTAAGAGGCATGATGGATATATCAGCGTAGAATCAGAGATAGGTCTTGGGTCAACATTTTATGTATACTTACCCGCGTCTGAGAAAGAGACTTGTGAAAAAAAGGAAGAGGAGAAAAACCCCATATATGGCAAGGGAAGGATCCTTTTAATGGATGATGAAGAGATCGTCAGGAATGCTGCAAATAAGATGCTGACAAATCTCGGATACGAGGTGGAGCTTATTGAAGATGGGGTAAAAGCTGTTGAACTTTACAAGGCAGCTAAAGATTCAGGCAGACCTTTTGATATTGTAATTATGGACCTGACAATCCCGGGTGGTATGGGTGGTAAAGAAGTTATTATGAAATTACTTGAAATCGACCCTTATATTAAGGCAATAGTTTCGAGCGGATATTCCATTGACCCTGTTGTGTCAGAGTATGAGAAATTTGGTTTCAAGGGATTTCTAACCAAGCCTTTTAATATTGTTGAAATTGGTAAAGTAGTTAACAAGGTATTGAAAGAAGAATAGTAAACTCCGATTAATATTTTCTAAATATTACCTCACTTAAATATTTTAAAAAAAATTTTGTTGACAGATTAATCCTGTTCCTGTAATCTTATGGCAATATCATTGTTTCGCAATATCGAAACTACTAAATAATGAAACAACCAGAATGACAACCCAAAACGACATAGATAGTCAGATTTGCAGGCTGCATGCCGAGATATGCCAGACCATGGCCAATCCCAAGAGATTACAGATTATTAATATCCTGCGGGAAAAGGAGATATCTGCAGGAGAACTGCAAAGGATCCTTAAGATACCAAAGGCCAATCTGTCCCAGCATATGGCTGTCCTGAAACAGAAGGGGATCGTAGTCGCAAGAAGGGAAGGAAATACTGTCTACTTCCGTCTGGCCCGGCCTAAAATTCTGAAGGCATATGACATCATGCGTGAAGTACTATTCGAAGTAATAGAAAACCAGCAGAAACTCCTTACAGAAGCAAGGAAAAAAAACAGGAGATCTTAATGGCATCAAAACTAACCCGGATATCGGTTGACCGGCCAAAGCTTATAATTGCAGCTATCATAGTACTTACGATTTTTTTCCTTGTCCAGTTCCCAAAGATCGTCACAGATACTGACCCCAAGAACATGCTACCTGCCACCTCCCCTGTAAGGGTATATAACGATGAGATGGAGTCACTCTTTGCACTCCATAAAGATATGATAGCCCTCGGGATTGTAAATGACAAAGGGATATTCAATCAGGACACACTAACCCGTATAGCAAGCTTTTCAGAAGAAATCAAGAAGATCAGGGGTGTAGTAATCCAGGATGTAATGAGTCTGACAACAGTAGACAATGTCCTCTCACAAGATGGCCAGCTTATCGTTCGGCCGGTAATGGACCACATTCCCATTTCAAAGGAAGAGCTTGAGACATTACAGAAAGAGATATATGACAATCCTATGCTCGTGGGGCGGCTTGTATCAGAGGACAAAACTACTACTGCTATATACATACCTATTGAAGAAGGTGCTGATGCAAAGATGATAGCAGACAGTATCAGGGATATCGTAGCCAGGGATAAGGGAGACGAAAAATATTATGTTGCCGGAGACCCTGTTGCCAGGGATACATTTGGAAACAATATGTTTATACAGATGGGTATTTTCTCTCCCATAGCCGGCATGATAATGTTTATCACACTCTATCTCATGTTCCGTAATATGACCCTCGTGATTGCCATGATGGCTGTTGCCTTCCTGAGCATTATCTGGAGCATGGGGCTGCTGATTGGCGTGGGATTCCCTGTGCATATCATGAGCTCGATGATACCGGTATTTCTTATGGCCATAGCAACAGACAGCGTCCACATCTTCAATGAATTCTATTTCAGATTAAAAGAGACAGGTGATAAAAAGCAGGCGATCATTGATACAATGACTGTGGTCGGCCCCCCTGTCAGATACACTGCCCTTGCCACTGCAGCAGGGTTTTCAGTTCTTATACTTATGCACATAATACCTGTAAAGGTCTTCGGTTTCTTTATTGCCTTCGGAACTATTGTTATCAGACTGATGAGCTTCAGTCTTATACCAGCCATGATGATGCTTACAAACGATAAAAAGCTTAAAGCTGCTGCTGAAAGAGAGAATGAAGAGGGAGGTAGTGGTTCAACGTGGTTAAGAAAGCTCGGTGAAACCGGTTTTCACAGGTACCGTTCAGTAACTATTGCGGGATTTATCATGCTCATCATTGCAATCTACGGTATTTCTCACATACGCGTGAATAACAACATGGTCTCGTGGTTCAAGAAAACCAGTGAGATACGGCAGGCGGACACAGTCTTAAACGAACGTCTTGCCGGTACTGCAACCGCCTATATAGTAGCAGAGGCAGACACCCCTGACGCCATGAAGAACCCTGAAATACTTAAGTCCATCGAAGGACTTCAGAGGGAGCTTGAAGGCAGTTCAGTTGTCGGCAATACCATGTCTGTTGTGGATATTGTAAAGCGTGTTAATAAAGTACTTCATGGTAATGACCCGCAATATGACACAATACCAGCCTCAACTGAAGAGATAGCCCAGTATCTCTTCCTCTTTGGGATGTCCGCAAAACCAAGGGACCTCGATAATGTCGTTACTGCTGATTATGATAAGGCCAACATATTTCTCCAATTAAAGACCTGGGACGCCATAGCAATGAGGGATATCCTGAAAAAGATAGATGTATTCAAGGCATCCCATCCAAATGTAAAACTGCAATTTAAACCTGCAGGAATCTCATATTTCAATATGGTATGGAATGACGAGGTTTTATATGACATGATAAAGGGTTTTATCATTGCACTTGTCGTAGTACTTATCATCCTTATAATAAACTTCAGGTCTATAAAGTGGGGGATCATCAGCTACATCCCGCTTCTCTTTACCATTGTCCTGATATATGGTTTCATCGGTTATATCGGGAAGGACTTCGATATGCCAATCTCTGTTTTATCAGCCCTGTCTTTAGGGATGGCCGTTGACTTTTCAATACACTTTATCAGGAGATTCCAGCAGAGATATGCGGAGGTCAGGGATATCGAAAATGCACTTATTTGGACAGCAGCAAGGCCAGGCAAGGGGATAATAAGAAATGCCATACTCTTTGCATCGGCATTTTCTGTCATGATACTGGCACCACTTACACCATATATCACAGTAGGGCTTTTCATAGCAGGAATGATGATAATCAGTTCTATCCTGACAATACTATATCTTCCGGCTATTATAAGGATATTTAAAAGATGGCTTATTTATAATTAGCAATCGGTCACGATTGACCACAAAGATATATCAAGGAGGAAAGATTATGTCTAAATATTTAGTACTGGTCTCTATAATATTATTTTCATACATGCTGAGTCCTGCCCTGCTCCATGCAGAGGACGCCACAGATATAGTAAAGAAATCCCAGAATGCGTTCTTCTATCCAGGCAAAGACATGCAGGCCAGGGTCAAGATGACATTAACAGGAAAAACAGGCCAGCAGCGGCTACGGGAGTTGACGATGCTCAGGAAAAACAGCGATGGCAGCGATCAAAAATACTTCATATACTTCCACAGTCCTGGTGATGTTCGTGGTACATCATTCATGGTCTATAAATATTCAGGTAAAGATGATGACAGATGGCTCTTTATTCCTGCAATCAATCTGGTAACCCGTATCGCTTCAAGGGACAGCAGGTCAAGCTTTGTCGGGTCAGACTTTACGTATGAGGATGTATCAGGACGTGACATTGAATCAGATAATTATAAATATGTGAGAGAAGACACATTGGATGGCAAACCTGTCCACGTTATCGAGAGTACACCAAAAAGCTCAACTGAATATATAAAGAAGATATCGTGGATTGATAAAGCAACTTATATACCCCTTAAAGAAGAATACTATGACGTACAGGGCTCTCTTTATAAAGTCTTTACTGCTGAAAAGGTTGATACGGTCGGAGGATTACCGGCTGTAACAAAGAGGACTATGTCAAATATCAAGAGCGGGCACAAGACAGAGGTTGTTTTTGAAAACATATCCTATAATGTTGGTTTAAGTGACGATATATTTTCTGAGAGATATCTGAGGAAACCGCCTGAAAAATGGATTAAATAATCACGGGGAGAAGGCAATGATTTATATTCTGACAATGCTTGCACTGCTTGTTTCACTGTCACACGCCTCATATGCCGAGGAGATCTCATTCCACGGATTCTTACAGGGAAACCTCTCAGCAAGAATAACAGGGGAAGAGACAAATAATCCAATTGAGAGCGGGGATTTTCTCTCCGGAGAGGAGAAGTTAAGGGGGGAGGTCACAGGAAGTTCAGGGAATTCAGACTTTGCCCTGAAGATAGATTTTGTGCATGACTCTATTTCTGATGAAGATAGAATAGACTTAAGAGAAGGATACATAGACTACAGGTCTACTAATTTCGATATCAGGGTAGGTCGTCAAATCATCACATGGGGTGCAGGAGACCTGCTTTTCATCAACGACATTTTCCCAAAGAACTACTCTGCCCTCTTCTCCGGTCAACCCCTTGAGTATCTTAAGATCGGCTCAGATGCAGCAAAGATATCTGCATACTCTGATATTGTCTCTGCAGAGCTTGTCATAATGCCCTTTTTTGAACCATACACCTTCCCTGATCCTGAAAGATTCTTCCTCTACAGTCCCATGATGGTCAAAGGAGAGGATGTACCTGGAAAAGAGTTGGATAATACAGAGATAGCCATTAGACTCTACAGGCAGGTGGGGAGATTTGACACATCCCTATATGTGTATAAGGGTTTTTATAAGATTCCTGGCATGAAACCTCTATCCTCCACAGAGGCTGCCCTCTTTTACCCTGAGTTATCAGTCTATGGATTCAGCATGCAGGGATATTTTGCAAATGGTGTATTAAGCCTTGAAGGTGGATACTATGACTCAATGGATGATAAAGATGGTGATGACCCAACAATAACAAACTCCACAGCAAGGTATATTGCAGGCTATTCGAAACAGCTCTGGACAGATTTTACTGCATCTGCTCAGATATACGGAGAATATATGCAGGAGTATGATAAATATGAGGACTCTCTTCTCTCTCTTCCCCCTGGATTCCCAAAGACAGACAGGCTTCATCAGCTTATTACAATAAGATTTAACCAGATGCTTAAATATAACACATTAAGGCTGAGCCTCTTCTCCTTTTACTCCCCTGATGATGAAGACTACTTTATTATACCAGAGGTCAGATACAATATTACTGACTCCATGTGGACAACAGTGGGTTTAAATATATTCGGAGGAGAGGATTCAACGACCTTCTTCGGTCAGCTCGGAAAGAACGACAACCTCTACGCAACCATACGTTTTGAATTTTAAATTTATATTTAGGTTGACAGAAAAATATCTTTCCTGCTAAGTTATCTATTGGTGAATCAATTCCGGATGGGACAAACCAGCCTTTTCATCTGACCATAATCTTCTTATGCTTGAACATTGCCTC
>MHER01000178.1:11509-13411 GCA_001805205.1 Nitrospirae bacterium RIFCSPLOW2_12_42_9
CCATAACCACGGAGGTGTCAAGATGGGCATACAGGAAAACATTGGACAGGAGATAGCAAAGATGGCCTATGAGCTTTGGGAAAAGGGGGGACGCCTGCCGGGCAGGGAGATCGAGAACTGGCTCGAGGCGGAGCGGATCGTGATGGCAAGAAACCCTGAGAAGATCACATCAAAGGGAAAATCGAAGAAGGCCGCCCCCTTTGAGAAAATGCCGGTTGAACTGAAAAAGGCTACCCCAAAGGAAATGAAAAAGGAAGCCTCAGAGAAAAAGGCTCCGGCCAGAAAGACCACGAAGAAAACCACATCACCGAAAGAGGGCCCAATAGAGGGAAGGAAGAGCAAGTAACTTCAGATGATGCAGGTCAAACGGCTCTTGCATACCCGGATGCGGGTGGATGACATTGAAAAAACGGTAAGGTAATAGTTCCTGATTGATATAAAAATTCACAACTTGGTTTTTAAAAATTCAGCTAATTGTTTATCTTGGGAGTTTATATGAGAAACATATGCATGATACCAGTCCATGATGAAATTCCTGGTCACTGTCACAAAATCAGGTGATGTACTTTTAGAATCAATAAGTGGTATCAAGTCAGAGAAATAATCTGAAAGCCAACGGTGCTGGTTACTATGTGATGAGAAATCCGGATAAGCAAACTTCTGTTGTAACATCTCTTCCAGGGTAAAATGAGACGCAAGAAAGCTTCCAAAAATTACAGCCAATGCTTTAATCGATGCAATCTCCTGACCTTTGTCCAGGACATCGAACAATTCTTTGATTTTCTCTAACATCCCTTCATGATGATAGTCCATTACTTCAATGCCGGTTATAAAAGCTTCATTCCATTGTATACCCTTTTCAACCATGTCATTATCTCCTGTCTAAAATGTCGTTACCAAGTAAAGCGGGCATATCTTATATCATAAAATATACCATAAAAGCAACTTTCCGGTTATAATTATGTAAGGTAAGTGTATCATATGAAAAAGATAGACTTCTCATTACCGGGTATTACTGTGTTCAATCAATTTGCCCGTGATTATGATCAGTGGTTTGATGAAAATAGTTTCGCCTACCTGTCTGAAGTAGAGGCAATCCGCAGGTTTATACCTGAGGCCGGCACAGGTGTTGAGGTTGGGGCTGGCACCGGCCGATTCTCCATACCCTTTGGAATCAAGATAGGCATAGAACCGGCTGAGAGTATGGCAGGGATAGCTAAATTGCGGGGAATCCAAATGATCAGGGCCATTGGAGAGGACTTGCCCTTTAAAGATAAATCAATCGACTATATCTTAATGGTAACGGTTATATGTTTTTTAAGTAATATGCCCGGTGCGATTAAAGAGGTATGGCGGGTATTAAAACCAGGGGGACGCCTTATCATTGGCTTTATTGATAAGGAATCAAATCTTGGCATGAAATATGAAGCAATGAAAGAATCAAATAGATTTTACAAATGGGCTACATTTTATTCTGTCAACCAGATAATGGAGGTACTTACAACAGTTGGCTTCTCAGATTTTAAGTTTTGCCAGACCATATTTACTGACCCAAAAGATATGGTAAGATGCGATCCTGTTCAGGAAGGTCATGGTGAAGGCAGCTTCGTAGTATTGTCTGCCAGCAAAGTCTGATGGGTTTCTCCATATTATCGCAATCTAACATCTCTCCACTTTGTCATCCCTGCATCAGTATCTTAACCAATTTATCGCCATATCTTTTGCTATCCTCGTCATCTGTTAAAATCTCAATATCTTCAGGTCGTGATACACCAAGTCCAAGTTCCACTCCCCTTGCTATCTGCTCCTGCTCAAATATCTTCTTCCCCATGATAGCCCTGTTGCTTCCAAGGTCTTTCAGAATAGCAAGCCCCACTGCATCAACAGCGATCCTGTCCGTAC
>MHER01000178.1:13477-14037 GCA_001805205.1 Nitrospirae bacterium RIFCSPLOW2_12_42_9
GTTCATCATCTGTAGCGACAATAACCTCGTGAACATTTTTCGCATTCATTACATTTCTATATACATGTTCGATAAGATATTTTCCCGTATATTCTCTCGCTTCGTTTTTAATTAATTTACCTGGAAGCCTGGTTGATGCATATCTTGCAGGGATAATGGCTACGGCTCTTTAAGCCTTTATTTTTCTTACTATTAAGTTTGACCAATTCTGTCGATTCTTGAACGTCAGTACCATTGCCCCAGTCGTATTGTAATCTTTCCAACATAGCCTTATTCCCTCCTTTTAAATGGTTTTAAAATTCCTCAACCTGAGATTATTCGCAATTAGTATGCCCATAGCATACTTTATCTTTTTATAGTTTTATAAGATTTATAAGTTTTGAAGTCCAGGCAACTTATAAGTTGGCAAGAAAATGTGTCATTGTATATAAATGTATATATAAAAGAAATTTAGTAAATGTTTGTTGGAAATTTATACTTCTTTTACTTAGTTGACTGTATGCCCTTTACGGTTATAATACGACTTTTATAAAATACGATTAGTTTAGATAAAGAAAAAT
>MHER01000179.1:0-3054 GCA_001805205.1 Nitrospirae bacterium RIFCSPLOW2_12_42_9
CCTTCCTCTTGGAAGTTGATACATTATATATTTTTTAAAAACCTAATGTCAAGCTGACAAAAAAATAACAAAAAATTAAGTAACAAACATATTGCGAAAGCCGGGTTAATCCTATGTTATTAGAAAGTATAGCAAGTATTATAATTTAAGTGCAAAACGTGATATTCTACAACACACTTTGCAGTAAAAATATAATAATATCTGATAAAAATATATCTGATAAAAACAGTAATGACGAATAAAGAATGACGAATAAAGAATTGACAGCCATCTTAAAATAGTTTAAAGTATGTTAAACCTTTAATTTAGCCCGGTGAGGCTAAGAAGGAAAATGCAATGCTTAATAAAGGCCGATTAACAGGAACCTTCTCATCAGATGATGAGGAGGTTTTTTTTTGCAATAATCCGGAACTTTTATCTCTAATGTGGATATAGAATAACAGGAGACCTATGTCAGAAAAGGTCATAATGGATCATATGGGGATCAACAGGGCGCTCAGTCGTATTGCTCATGAGATAATCGAACGGAATAAAGGGACTGAGGGGCTCGTCCTTGTTGGCATAAGGACATGCGGTGTTTATCTGGCAAGGCGTATCGCAGAGAAGGTTAAAGAGATAGAAAAGGTTGATGTGCCGGTTGGAATTCTTGATATAACACTTTACCGGGATGATTTGCAGGGAAGAAAGGACCATCCTGTATTAAAGAAGACAGAGATACCTTTTGAACTTACCGGCAAGATTGTTGTACTTGTAGATGATGTTCTCTATACAGGAAGGACTATCAGGGCTGCTATGGATGGCCTGATGGATTTAGGTCGTCCTGATATGATTAAGCTTGCAGTACTGATAGACAGGGGGCACAGAGAGCTCCCAATCAAGGCAGACTATGTTGGAAAGAATGTCCCTACTCCAAGGAATAATACGGTAAAAGTCTTGCTGACTGAAGAGGGATATGAAGATAAGGTGATCTTAAAGGAAGAGATTTAAGATGGGGCTTAAACACAAAGACCTGCTCGATATAAAAGGCTTAAACAGGGAAGAGATAACTCTAATCCTTGATACTGCCGAGTCATTCAAGGAGGTAACAGGAAGAGACATAAAGAAGGTCCCGACACTCAGGGGGAAGACAGTTGTGAACCTGTTTTTTGAACCGAGCACAAGGACTAGGACCTCCTTTGAACTTGCAGCAAAGAGACTTTCAGCAGATGTGATAAACTTCTCTGTGTCGAGCAGCAGTGTAATCAAAGGAGAGACACTCCTCGATACTGCCAGGAATATTGAGGCAATGAGATCAGATTTTATAGTAGTAAGACATTCAGCATCAGGCGCACCCCACCTGCTTGCGAGAAATCTTAATAGTTCAATTATAAATGCAGGTGATGGTTCCCATGAGCATCCGACACAGGCGCTTCTTGACATGTATACAATAAGAGAGAGAAAGGGGAGGCTTGAGGGACTTAAGGTGGCGATAATTGGAGATATTACACACAGCCGTGTTGCAAGATCAAACATATATGGTCTGACCAGGCTGGGTGCAGAAGTCCGATTGATAGGACCGCCTGCACTACTTCCTCCTGGGATTGAGTCCACAGGGGCATCTGTGTATTATCATGTAGAAGAAGGTCTGTCAGATATTGATGTGATTATGGTATTAAGAATTCAATTGGAGAGACAGGGGAAAAACTATTTTCCAACACAGCGTGAGTTTGCAAGACTCTATTGCCTGACCCCTGAGAGGACCATGTTGGCAAAAGAGGATGTTATGGTGATGCACCCCGGTCCAATAAACAGGGGGATAGAGATATCACCTGATGTTGCTGATGGTCTGTCCTCAGTCATTCTTGAGCAGGTTACAAATGGTATTGCAGTAAGGATGGCAGTCCTATATCTCCTTGGAGGGGCAGGAGAGGCATAGATGAAGATACTTATAAAAAATGGACGTTTGATAGACCCGGTTAATGATATGGACATGGTCACTGATCTTCTTGTGGAAGATGGAAAGGTTGCAATGATAGACCAGAATATTTCTATCAGTTCTTCTGATATTGAGGTTATTGATGCAACAGGACAGTTGATAATCCCTGGCCTTATTGATATGCACGTCCATCTGCGTGAGCCAGGTTATGAATACAAGGAGACAATAAAGTCGGGAACAATGGCCGCTGCTGCCGGCGGCTTTACTACAGTTTGTTGTATGCCCAATACGAAACCTGTAAATGATTCGCAGTCTGTTACTGAATTTATACTTCATAAGGCAGCCACTGAGGGTGTAGTTAATGTCCTCCCTATCGGGGCAATTACAAAGGCTGCAAAAGGGGAAGAGATTACAGAGATGGCAGAGCTGAGAGATGCGGGTTGTATCGCCTTTTCAGATGATGGCAGACCTGTAATGAACAGTTCAGTTATGAGGAGGGCGCTTGAGTATGCAAAGATGTTTGGACTGCCCCTGATATCACATTGTGAGGATTTAGCGCTTTCAGAGGATGGGGTGGTTAATGAAGGCAGGGTATCAACAGAGCTTGGACTGAAAGGCATACCAAATGCCTCTGAGGATATAATAACAGCAAGAGATATCGCGCTCTCAGAGCTTACAGGGGGCCGGGTACATATCGCACATGTGAGCACAAAGGGATCTGTTGACCTTATCCGTATTGCAAAACAAAAAGGACTGAATGTTACTGCAGAGACCTGTCCGCATTACCTCGTACTTACAGATGAGGCAGTGACTGGATACAATACGAATGCCAAGATGAAACCGCCGCTCAGGTCTCAGGAAGATGTTGAGGCTGTCAGAAGCGGTCTTAAGGATGGTGCTATTGATGTAATTGCAACGGACCATGCGCCTCATGCACAGGAAGAGAAGGAGATGGAGTTTGACTATGCGCCATTCGGAATTACCGGGCTTGAGACTGCATTATCAATAATAATGCGATTAGTAGAAGAAGGGCTTCTTACACTTAATGAAATGGTAATAAGGATGTCTTCTAAACCTGCTATGATCCTGGGCATTGATAGGGGTAATCTCAAGGTTGGTGCAGTTTCAGACATAACAAT
>MHER01000179.1:3060-7744 GCA_001805205.1 Nitrospirae bacterium RIFCSPLOW2_12_42_9
AAATCCAAAGGGAAGAATACACCATTTGAAGGATGGAAGCTAAAGGGACAGGTGAGTACAACGATTGTTGGTGGAAGGGTGGTATACAGATGAAAGGTAAAAGGGCGCTGCTTGCACTTGCAGATGGTCTGATATTTGAGGGTACCTCCTTTGGTTCTGAAGGTGAGACAGCAGGAGAGGTGGTCTTTAATACAAGCATGGCAGGTTATCAGGAGATTCTTACAGATCCATCTTATAAAGGTCAGATCGTGACTATGACCTATCCACACATAGGGAACTATGGTGTAAATGAAGATGATGTTGAATCTTCAAGACCTCATCTCTCCGGACTTATTGTTAAAGAGCTTTCTCGATATCCGAGCAACTGGCGGTCACGGAAATCTCTCGGTGAATATCTTAAAGAACACGGCATAATTGGCATAGAGGGAATAGATACCCGTGCACTTACAAGCCGGATCAGGGATTATGGTTCTCAGATGGGGATAGTCTCCACAGTTGATCTTGATCCAGAGGGTCTTGTAAAAAAGGCAAGGGTACTCTCCAACCTCGTAGGGCTGGATACTGTTAAAGATGTTACATGCCCAAAATATCATAAATGGACGGAATCCCTTTACCCGGTCAATAAAAAAGAGGTTACAAAACAGTTCAATGTGATTGTATATGACTTTGGTGTAAAGTGGAATATACTCAGGATGTTAAAGTTATATGGTTGTGAAGTTACAGTTGTACCGGCTTCGACACCTGCAGAGGATGTGTTGTCAATGAAACCGGATGGCATTCTTCTCTCTAATGGCCCTGGAGATCCTGAAGGGGTTTCATATGCAATAGATAATACAAGGAATTTAATGGGTAAGAAGCCTGTATTCGGCATATGCCTCGGTCATCAGATTATAGGGCTTGCGCTTGGCGGCAAGACTTATAAATTGAAATTCGGACATCACGGAGGCAATCAGCCTGTAATGGACCTCTCAACGAGAAAGGTTGAGATTACAGCACAGAACCATAACTTTGCGGTAGATATAGATTCAATAGGGGGCAGGGTCGAACTAACGCACATCAATCTTAATGATCAGACAGTAGAAGGGATGAGACACAGGGAATACCCGCTCTTTTCAGTGCAATATCATCCTGAGTCATCACCAGGGCCGCATGATTCATGGTATCTGTTTGAAAGATTTGTTGAAATGATGAGGGACTATGCCTAAACGTACAGATATAAAACGTATACTCCTTATTGGTTCCGGCCCAATAATAATAGGCCAGGCATGTGAGTTTGATTATTCAGGGACACAGGCATGTAAGGCCCTGAAGGAAGAAGGGTATCAGGTCATATTAATTAACAGTAATCCTGCCACAATAATGACTGATCCTAATTTTGCAGACAGGACTTATATCGAACCGATTACACCGGAGGTTGTTGAGATGATAATCGAAAGGGAGAGGCCTGACGCAATCCTGCCTACCATGGGAGGTCAGACAGCACTCAATATCGCATCAGAGCTATACCGGAGGGATGTGCTTAAGAGGTACAATGTTGAGCTGATCGGTGCAAAATATGAGTCAATAGATAAGGCAGAAGACAGGGAGAAATTCAAAGAGGCTATGGAGAGGATCGGCCTCTCAGTACCCAGGAGCGGTTTTGCATATACAGTAAGCGATGCCCTTGAGGTGATAGAGGATATCGGGTTTCCTGCGATTGTGAGGCCATCTTTCACACTCGGCGGCACAGGAGGCGGCATAGCCTATAATATCGAGGAGTATGAAGAGTTTGTAAGATGGGGACTTGATGCGAGCCCTATAAAAGAGATATTAATAGAGAAATCACTCCTTGGCTGGAAGGAGTATGAGCTGGAGGTAATGCGTGACCTTGCGGATAATGTTGTCATCATTTGCTCTATAGAGAACTTCGACCCGATGGGGGTTCATACAGGAGACAGTATTACTGTGGCCCCTGCCCAGACACTTACTGATAAAGAGTACCAGATAATGCGTGATGCTGCTATAAAGATTATCAGGGAGATTGGTGTTGACACAGGAGGCTCTAATATTCAATTTGCAGTAAACCCTGCTGATGGCGAGATGATGATTATAGAGATGAACCCGAGGGTGTCGAGAAGCTCGGCCCTTGCATCAAAGGCCACAGGTTTTCCTATTGCAAAGATTGCGGCCAAATTGTCTGTTGGATATACACTCGATGAGATAAAGAATGATATAACGCGTGTTACACCAGCATCATTTGAACCAATGATAGATTATGTTGTTGTAAAGATCCCGAGATTTACATTTGAGAAATTTCCGCAGGCAGACCAGACCCTTACCACGCAGATGAAGTCTGTGGGCGAGGTAATGGCTATAGGAAGGACTTTTAAAGAGTCTTTACAGAAGGCCATCAGGTCATTGGAGATAGACAGTTATGGATTTGGTGAGATTGCAGGGATGAAAGCGCAAGAAACTTCTATGTCAAAGGAAGAGACGATTGACCTTATTAAGGATAAACTCAAGACCCCGAACTGGGAGAGGCTCTGGTATGTTGCTGATGCCTTAAGGATGGGGATGAGTGTCCGGGACATATACGGTTATTCATTTATTGACCCGTGGTTCCTTGAGCAGATAAGAGAGATTGTAGAAATGGAAGGGGAAATAAAAGAGAAAAAGAATGGAATTAACCTCGTTCTGTCATCCCTTAATCAAGGAATGAATAAAAACGATGAAGTGGATGGTGTTACAAAAATAATACGATATGCCAAGGAAACCGGTTTCTCTGACCACAGGATCGGAGATATTGTTAATATCAGGGAAGGAGACATTAGGAGACTTAGAGAAGAACTTGAGGTTTATCCTGTTTATAAGAGGGTGGACACATGCGCTGCTGAGTTTGAGGCACATACACCCTATCTTTATTCTACCTACGAAAGACCATATTATCAGGTACAGCCAGTTGAAGGATTAGGCCATAAAGAACCTGTGCTAATCTCTGAGTGTGAGGCAAGGCCTACTAACAGGAAAAAGGTGGTCATACTTGGGGGAGGGCCGAACAGGATTGGCCAGGGTATAGAGTTTGATTACTGTTGTGTGCATGGGGCATTTGCCTTGAAAGAGGCTGGTTATGAGACTATAATGATCAATTGTAATCCTGAGACAGTCAGTACTGACTATGACACCTCTGACAGACTCTATTTTGAGCCCCTGACAGAGGAGGACGTATTGAATATAATCCGTAAAGAAAAGCCCGAAGGAGTGATTGTCCAATTCGGCGGGCAGACACCGCTGAAACTTGCTGTACCACTTGAGATGGCTGGTGTAAGGATACTCGGTACATCCCCTGATGCCATTGACAGGGCAGAGGACAGGGAGAGGTTCCGTGACCTTCTTAAGAAACTTGGTCTTATGCAGCCTGAAAGCGGGATAGCAAGGTCAAGGGAAGAGGCGATTGGTGTTGCCAGTGAAATAGGTTATCCGGTCCTTGTGAGGCCATCCTATGTCCTCGGCGGCAGGGCCATGGAGATTGTATATGATGAAAGGGGCCTTCATGAGTATATAACACATGCAGTCAAGGCATCTCCGAGACACCCGGTGCTGATAGATAAATACCTTGAGGATGCAATCGAAATAGATGTAGACGCAATATCTGATGGAGAAGATGTAGTGATCGGTGGTATAATGGAGCATATAGAAGAGGCAGGTGTCCATTCCGGCGATAGCGCATGCTCTTTGCCGCCATTCTCGATCTCTTCGGAGATGATAGATAAGATAAAAGAACAGGCATGTACACTTGCAAGGGAGTTGAATGTTATCGGGCTGATGAACATACAGTTTGCCATCAGGGATAACACATTGTATGTCCTTGAGGTTAATCCGAGGGCATCGAGGACCATACCTTTTGTTAGTAAATCCATAGGGGTTCAATTAGCTCAGCTTGCAGCAAAGGTAATGGTGGGGAGAAGGCTTAAAGACCTTGGTTTTATTAAAGAGAAAGAGACAGGACATATAACAGTAAAGGAGGCAGTATTCCCATTTTCAAAGTTCCCGGGAGTAGATACACTACTTGGTCCGGAGATGAAGTCTACAGGAGAGGTGATGGGGATTGATGCAGATTTCGGGGCTGCCTTTGCAAAATCTCAGTCTGCGGCCTCATCTGCATTACCTGTTTCAGGGACTGTATTTATAAGTGTGAAAGATAAGGATAAACCTGCCTCAGTCGGGATAGCAAAGAGACTTGTCAATGCAGGATTTATAATAGAGGCAACCAGTGGGACTGCCAATCTTCTTATAGAGAATGGGGTTCCGGCCCGGATTGTGAATAAGGTAAAAGAGGGGAGACCCCATATAGTTGATCATATAAAGAATGGAGATATTGCACTCGTTGTAAATACAGTGGGAGACATGAAATCAAAGAATGACTCTTACTCTATACGAAGGACTGCCTTAGTTAAGGGAATACCTTATTATACAACAATAGAAGGGGCAGAGGCAGCAGTGAGCGGGATCGAGGCCCTTAAAAAGAAGCGGATGAGTATAAAGAGTCTGCAGGAGTATTTCTAAACTTCAATTAGACTATTAACAATTATAGACATATATGATAGTATATTTGTATGAAATTATCAGAATATGCAAAGAAACTGGGAATAAGTTATAGGACTGCATGGAGATATTTTAAAGATGGTAAGGACATACAGAGTTAATC
>MHER01000180.1:0-591 GCA_001805205.1 Nitrospirae bacterium RIFCSPLOW2_12_42_9
TGCACCCGCCATATCCGGCTGAACCATCCCTGTTAGGGCAGGTAAATCCTGCATCAAGTGCAATCTTATAAACCTTGAAAGGAAATATGTTCTTAAGATATTCACTGTATGAGAAATAGTATTTATTCATTCATTACCTGCCGTATTTTCCCATGATAACGGCCTTCCCTATAATATGACCCTTCATATTCTTTTCGACATCATCCTTTGACGCCCTGGGGCCAGGACCAAGTGTTGGGACATCAAGGGCATAGATTGTAAAAAAATATCGGTGAGCCGGACCTTTCGGGGGGCAGGGGCCTCCATATCCTATTCGCCTGAAACTTGTGATTCCCTGTTTCGCCCCATTGGGCAGGGTTGGTTCCTTTGGGATACCTTCTGATAACCCCTTTGTATCTCCTGGAAGGTCATAGAGTACCCAATGATTGAATGTCCCCACAGGTGCATCAGGGTCATCCATGATAAGGGCAAAACTCCTTGTACCTGCAGGCGCCCCTTCCAGGGAGAGCTGAGGGGAGATATCAGCACCATCACATGAATACTGTTTTGGTATTGTGCCTCCTTCTTTAAAGGCAGTACTATTAATAGTAA
>MHER01000180.1:621-5946 GCA_001805205.1 Nitrospirae bacterium RIFCSPLOW2_12_42_9
GCCGCATAATTATGCAATAATTTTACGCTTTTTAAACAGTGCACTGGACTCTTTACTTTTGAAAAAACTTGGGTTAACATATAACACTTAAAAAGAAAGGAGATCTTTTTATATGCATTTGTGCCCAAAATGTAAGCACATGTCAAATTGCCTGGTTCCGACAGAATTGGACTCTACAACAGAGGTTGCGTCTCTTGAAGAGGGTCTTGAAGAATTAAGAGAAATGCAGGAAGAAGAGTCAGGTAATTCTGTTTTTATCCCCGAGGATGTTGTGTTCGAGGTTATTGTAATAGAGTGTGCGGATTTTGAGGAAGAGTCGTTCCATTGATTTAGAAAGGGACCATTGATACAGCCTGCTAAAGAGATACTCAGAGAAAAGCTGTCAAAGCGGGTCTTATCTAATAAGACTACCCGGGAGGGTATGCTTGCGTCTTTTATTGTTACTATGATGAAATATTATACCAGGAAGGGGACAAATCCATCAGAAGATGAGGTGAGGAAGACTATATACGACTATGCTGGTGAGGCATTTACTTCAATAAATGTGGACTTTGAATTTCCGAACCTTGAAGACCTGAAGCGTGTAAAGGCACTTATTGAAGAGAGGCTTGGCGCTTCTTCCCTTAAAGAGGATGCACCTGAGATATTTTCAGAACATGAGCGGATTTGTAACGTACTTTTTGGAAAGTATGAAGGCTAATATAATAATAAATTATGGATCCAATTACACATGGATTGGCAGGCGCTGTTATTGCCAGGGCTGGCTTTTCTAAGAGCCTTGATAGATGGGGTCCAATTACGGGGATTTTGGCAGCATTATCCCCTGATTCAGATTTTATTCTCAGGATATTTGGTGAAGAGATATTTTTACGTTATCACAGAGGGATAACGCATTCCTTTTTACTACTTCCAATCTTTAGTCTTTTCTGTGTCATTATCTTTCAGCGATTATTTAAATTAAAGCAATTTTATCACGTATATTTACTCTGTTTCCTTTCTATATTGAGCCATATCATATTGGATCTTATGACATCCTTTGGTACTATGGCATTTTCGCCATTTACGGATAAACGGATGGCATGGGATATTATATTTATAGTAGACCCATATTTTACAGGCATACTCCTGATACCATTCATTCTTTCATATTCTTTTAAGAAATATCAGAGGGGGATGGGGATACTGTCCCTGGTAGTTCTAATCCCATATACTTCACTTTGTATATATAATCACAGTCATTCAGTATCTCTTGCAAACAGGATAGCAGAGGAGAAGGGGATAAATCCTGAGCTGGTTGCAGCATTACCACAACCCCTATCCCCGTTTAAGTGGGTTTTGTTGATAGACTCCGGTGATAATCTTTATCAGAGCTTTATTGATATTGATTCTTACAAAGAGGGTAGACATGACTCAAAAAACATGATATGGAAGAAATGGCCTGATTCTATATGGGTTGAAAAGGCGAGGAGATTACCGGGTGTTGAATTTTACATGTGGTTTGCAAGATTCCCTGTAGGCATGGTAAAGGATCTGGCAGACGGCAATCATCTTGTGGAATTTATAGATCTAAGGTTTGATATAATGCAGGGGAGGATCCCTTTTACATACAGGGTAGAGTTCAATCAGGATGGTGCGATTATAAAGGAAAGGTTTACTACTATTAATTCGTTCCTGGACGATAATGGCAGAAGATAGTCTGATATTAACAGATGATTTTGTATTGAATGCATTCAGGATACCTAAAAATGTTCAGCCAAAGATATGGAAATGCATAATACTTTTATTGAAAAATGAGCGCCATCCTTCGCTTCAGGTAAAACAGTTAAGGACAGGCAGAAAGGGTATAATGGAATGCAGGGTAGATGAGACCTACAGGATTATATTCGAGCTATCAGAGAATGGCCCGATCAGGCTCTGGTATGTAGCGCATCATGATGAGGCATTGGAATATGGTTCCAAGATTACAGAACTTGCTCCGAAGGAGAGGCACCCTGAGGTATATCATGATAAGCTATTACACGAGATTGATTTATGATAGGATATGTCTTATGGAAAAATTTGGTCTAAGCTCATCTGATATTGCATCCCTGATCTTTTTTATCTCCTGCACATTGATTTATCATGCCTTCTATTATTACAGGGTGGCAAAACTCCCTAAGAATATATTCAAAGGTAAGATAAACATAATCAGGCGGACATGGGTTGAGAACATGCTCCAGCCCGGGAATGCTATTGTGGCAGTCCAGACACTCCGGAATATCCATATGGCCGCCTCATTCCTTGCGTCATCAAGTATTGTGTTTATAGGCAGTATAATTTATCTGATATTTACAATTGAGCAGACATCCGGGATTATCGCCGGTAAAGGGACAATCAGCCTCCCTGACTATCTTGTTTTTTTTAAGCTCCTGATTCTTATGATAATGTTTCTCGTATCTTTATTAAACTTCTCCCTATGCATACGCCTCCTTAACTATCTGGTTATACTGGTTGGTGCATCTCAGGATACAATTGCAGAAACCATGGGAATGAGTGCAGTTGATTATATCACGAGGATGTTTTCAATTGCCGGTATACATTACACCTTTGGGATAAGGGGATTTTACTATACCATTCCACTGATAGCGTGGTTTCTTGGAACCAAGTTTTTTATCATCTTTACCTTTTTGGTGCTTTTACTGTGCCTGAAGCTTGATTATGGGAAATGAAATCAATTAATTGACGCTGGCCATCTTTAATCTGTCCCCGTTAAAGTAGGCGAGTAACCCTTCTCTTGCAACAAAAGGGGCCTTGATCTGCCACTTGGGTTTATTAATGACAAGTACAGCAACGGCAATTTCAGGGTCATAAAGCGGGGCCATACCAACGAACCAGCTATAATCTCCAGGAGGGTCATCACCATCAAGGGACCCTGTTTTTCCGCCTACAATGATATCTTTGAGGTATGCATCACCCCTCCTGGTATAAAATGCATGTCTTGAAGTCCCGTTTTCTACTGTCTTCAGCATCATGTATTTTAGTTTATAAGCGGTATCAGGAGTGATGCATTCATCTAACTCCTTTGCTGTAAAGGAGTATATCTCATTGCCATTATATATGACCTTTTCTATAATCCGTGGCGCTATCATCCTGCCATTGTTTGCAATTGCCGATGCAAGCATGACTCCATGTAAAGGTGATAATGTTACATCTCCAAATCCGGCTGCTGTCCTGGCAATACTGGCCTGCGTCTTATCTACATTGGCATGGCTGATATCCACAGGGAATTCAAAATCGAGTGATTTGTTAAAACCGAATTGCTCTGCGTATCCGAGAAGGTCGTTTGCATTAAGCCATTTTAAGGCCACCTTAGCAAATGCTACATTACATGATTTTCCCATTGCATCCGCAAGTGTTATCTTGTTTTTATCCCTTTTAGGATTATCTACCCAATTTCTTGGTGTTAAAGTATATAGTCCGCCGCTGTAATTTATTACAGTATCAGTATCTACCTTTCCCTTTTCCAGGGCTGCTGCTGCAGTTATCAGTTTAAATATGGAGGCAGCCGGATAGGTTGCCCTGAGGGCAAGATGTTTAGAGCTTAAACTACCCTCTGAATGTTCTACCATTGCAAGGACTCTCCCTGTTTTCGGGCTTATTGCAACAAAGACACCATAAGGGACTTTATACTTAGCAAATAGTTCTGTCATCTTATCCTGAAGCAGAGGATCGATAGTATATACTACCTGTATATCCTTTCCGAGACTGCTTACAAACTTGTCTCCTTCTTTATCTTTTAACGGAGGCAAGGCTTCGCCTTCTATCTTTATATTACCCTCATCAAATATAAGACGGATGTTATTCTCTTCTATTGTATAGCTTAACTTTTGGGTGAGATTAGATGTATCTAAGAATGGAGAACCAGCTGCAACAAATATTATGAAAGATGCAAGAAGCAGGATGAATGTAGTTTTCTTGGGAGATACTTTGAAGAAATTGTTTCTTTTCTGATATTCCCTCCATCTCTGCCATTCCTGTTTCACATGAACCTCCCTATTAAATAGTTTATTAACAAATAGTTTGTCAACCCTTCCGGATATCTAAAAGAATGCTGCATGTCTTAATGAAGCTACAAGAAACCTCTGCAGAAAAAAAATAATCAATATGGCAATCATGGGTGAAAGGTCAATCCCTATTTTTCCGGACGGTATTAGTCTGCGTATTGGATTTAAAACAGGTTCAGTTATTTTATAAAGAAACCGGACAATAGGGTTATAGGGGTCCGGATTCACCCATGATATAAGTGCCCTTCCTATAATAATGAACATATATATTCTTAGAATGATATCAATTATTTCGGCAATAGCCGACAGGAAATTAGAGAATATAAACATTTAGTCCCCTTTACCGAGTTCAGTCGCCTTTCTGGTAGCATGTTCTACTGCACTTATAAGAGCAGCCCTGATGCCTGCTTCCTCAAGCCTGTAAAGCCCTTCAATAGTGGTTCCGCCAGGGGAGGTTACCATATCCTTCAGGCTGCCTATATGCTTCCCTGTATCCAGGACCATTTTAGCAGCGCCTAATACTGTCTGTGATGCAAGTAACAATGCTGCCTTTCGTGGAAGGCCAACTCTTACACCTCCATCTGTAAGTGCCTCAATTATAGTGAATATATAAGCCGGTCCACTGCCACTCAGCCCTGTTACAGCATCGAGGTGTTTTTCATCCAGTATTATAGTCTTTCCCACCGAATTAAAAATCTTTTTTGTTGTTTCCAAATCTTTACCTTTAACTCCTGGTCCAGGCGCTATAGCTGTAGCCCCTTCCATAACTATCATGGGTGTATTTGACATTACCCTTATAACAGGCACCTTTTTACTTAACCATAAATGCATCCTGTTGATTGATATACCGGTTACAACAGATATAATGACCTTTGATTTATCTAACGAATGGGATATCTCTTCTATCAGAGATTTCATATTATCAGGTTTTACAGAGATGATTATCACATCTGACAGGGTAGCGGCCTTTGTATTATCTTTTGTTGTATCTACATCATAAGTGGATTTAATGTATTCAAGCCTCTCAGGTGATATATCAGTAACAATAATCTCAGCCTTTGTGTAGATGCCTGCCTGAAGCATCCCTTTTAAAAGGGCCTCTCCCATATTACCTGCTCCCATAATACATATCTTCCCCTTATTTTTCACCCGAAAATCCCCCCCGAACACCACGCTGTAGGGACAGACCTTTAGGTTTGTCCCTTTCCTGTTGGACAGACCTAAAGGTCTGTCCCTACGTCTACGCCCATTTTCATTGTCCTTTGTGTTAACATGTAACATG
>MHER01000180.1:5956-8741 GCA_001805205.1 Nitrospirae bacterium RIFCSPLOW2_12_42_9
CATTGTCCTTTGTGTTAACATGTAACATGATTGTTTCATCATGTTCTTCAATTCCTTTCTCCAAAAATGGCCGTGCCGATCCTGACAAGGGTTGCACCTTCCTCGATACCGACCTCAAAGTCATTGCTCATCCCCATAGATAATTCCTTGAAGCCTGAGGTTGTTATACCAAGGCTTATTATCTCATCACGAAGCTCCCGCAGACTTCGAAAATAAGACCTTGAATATTCGGGAGTCTCTGAAAAGGGCGGGATTGTCATCATTCCATTTAGAGATATATTTTCCAATCCTGAAATGGCCTTTACTGTTTCTTTAGCTTTATCTGGTGGTATGCCAAACTTGCCTTTCTCTCCGGAGATATTAACTTCCAGGAGTATATCCTGAATAATACCTCTTTTCCCTGCCAACAGGCTGATTTCTCCGGCCAATTCGATACTATCGACAGAGTGAATAAGGTCAACTTCTCCAATCAAGTACTTGATTTTATTTTTCTGGAGATGCCCGATAAAGTGCCAGGATGCCTCCTTCTTCAGCATATCCATCTTGGGCCTTGCCTCCTGGACCCTGTTTTCTCCACATACCCGTATACCTGCCTTTATAGCCTCCCTTATCCTTTCTATCTCGACCCCCTTTGTTGCTGCTACAAGGACTATATCTTCCGGTCTTCTTCCAACGCGATTTGCAGCATTTAATATCCTTTTTCTTACTTCCTTTACTGATTCTGCTATGCTCATGTAAAAATGGATTTTTGTAAGATTGGCAAGATGCCTGTCCTATAATCACTGAACAAGCATAATCCCGCTGACCATGCGCCCTGTGCCTATACCATCCCTTCTGTAAGAAAAAAACAGTTCATTACTGCACGATGTGCATAATCCAACTGAATATATGTTTTTTGACAATATGCCTGCATCTTCTATCTGCATGATATTCAACGAAGTAAGATCAAGTTTGGCCTTGCCATATTCTGTCGGGATAAGGAACCTTTCCCACTCAGGATTTACACTCTTTAATGGTTCTATTACAGTCTCTCCGACTGCATAACAGCACGAACCAATTGCAGGCCCCATACCTGCCAATATATTATCAGGCTGGCATTTAAATATATACACCATCTGGCAGACAACCTTCGAAAGTATCCCCATTATTGTCCCTCTCCAGCCTGCGTGAACAGCAGCAATAACAGACCTGACAGGGTCGCAGAGTAGAATAGGCAGGCAGTCTGCTGTGTAGACCCCTATTCCGATATGAGACCGGTTTGTAATGATTGCATCGGATTGTCTCTGTTTCGCATCTGCTGCGAGAGAGTTTATGTCATTAACGGGGCTGTCAATAATAAGTATATTATCTCCATGGACCTGTTTTACTGTTATAAAGTTTTTTTCCATATCAAAAGGTATCCTGCTGCCTCCATATGAGTTCTTTGTTGTGAAAAAGTGCCTGATACCTGTTTGTTCCAACCCGGGTATAAACAGGTATTGAACATTATTATCAGTTGTTATCCTGCCACTGCTTATATCAAAGCAGGCCGGAGTATTCATACTTAGTTTCCTTTCTTTCTTAAAAAGGTCGGCATGTCCCAGTTATCATTATCAATACCTATAGACTCATTTTTGTAATTAACGGTTCCCCCTTTTCTTAAAAAGGGTGGTGTGTCAATGTCCATCTCCATTGAATTTGAAGAACATACAAGCTGAAGCTCTTTATCTTCCTCTATTTCCGTATTTGATGCTGAACGTGATATTTCAGGGGTCCCGTCTGAAAATCCTGTTGCGATTACAGTAACAGTTACCTTATCTTTTAAAGACTCATCTATTACACAGCCAAGTATTACATTTGCATCAGGTGATACTGACTTCTGGACTACTGACGATGCATCAGATATATCATGGAGTGACAGGCAAGGTCCTCCCGAGATATTTATTAATACACCCTTTGCACCCTCTATTGAGTTTTCCTCAAGCAGCGGGCTTGCAACAGCCCTCTGAACAGCTTCTACTGCACGCTCTTCCCCGGATGCCACTCCCATCCCCATAACTGCACGGCCCATATAACCCATAATGGTCTTTATATCAGCAAAATCTACATTAATATATCCGGGTTTTGTGATGATGTCAGAGATTCCCTGTACTGCCTGGCGTAACACATCATCAGCAAGCTTAAATGCCTCAAGTATCGGGGTTTCCTTTGCGACCATGTTTCTTACACGTTCATTTGGAATAGCAATTACCGTATCTCCATACTTTTTCAAATCCTCAAGTCCACGCGCTGCATGTGCAATCCTCTTCCCCATTTCATACAAAAATGGTTTTGTTACTACAGCAACGGTCAGCGCCCCTAAACTCTTTGCAATATCAGCAATTACAGGTGCAGCCCCGGTACCTGTTCCACCACCCATACCTGCGGTTATAAATACCATGTCCGAGTCTATGAGTATCTCTCTGATTTTGTCAGAATCTTCGAGGGCTGCGTCTCTGCCCACGTCAGGATTGGCACCTGCCCCAAGTCCTTTAGTGAGCTTTGCCCCTATCTGCAATTTTGTGGAGGCCTGGGAGAGTCCGAGTGCCTGAACATCCGTGTTTATGGCGATAAACTCTACCCCTCTCAGATTTGAGGCTATCATGTTATTTACTGCGTTACATCCACATCCGCCAACACCTATAACTTTAATCTTTGCCCCCACTTCAATCACCTCTTCTAATTCAAACATGGCCACCTCCTTTGAAAAAATTATAGATTAAAAATTAAAAAATCCTCCAAACCAGTTTCTCATCCTGTAGAATAT
>MHER01000181.1:0-5508 GCA_001805205.1 Nitrospirae bacterium RIFCSPLOW2_12_42_9
CGCATCGTCACGCCCGAGCGCCGCATCAAATACCAGGAAGAACATCGCGATATCGTGCGCGCGCTCAAGGATCGCGACGCCGAGCGCGCCCGCGCCTACATCATCGCCCATCTGCAGCACGCCCGGCGCAATCTGTTCGGTTTCGAGTAAACTGAGCACATCCCACAGCGCAGTTACGAGTTCGCCATGGATGTCTCGTTTGCATCGGCAGTGGTGATTCTGCTGCTGGTGATGGACCCGATTGGCAATATCCCGCTGTTCGTGGCGCTGTTGAAGCCTGTCGAACCCGGGCGGCGCGCAGCGGTCATCGTGCGCGAGTGCGCGATCGCGTTCGGGGTGCTGCTCGCTTTTGTGTTCTTCGGCAACTCGATCCTTGGGCTGCTTGGGTTATCGGGCACCTCGCTCAATATCGCGGGCGGCGTCATCCTGTTTCTGATCGCGCTCCGAATGATCTTCCGCCAGCCGCAAGGCGTGTTTGGAGACACGCTCACCGGCGAGCCGTTCATCGTGCCGCTCGCGATTCCCGCGATCGCCGGGCCCACCGCGATAGCGACGGTGATGCTGATGGTATCGCGCGCGCCGGAGCGCATGGCGGAATGGACGATCGCCCTCAGCATCGCGATGCTCGTGACGCTGGTGTTGTTGATCTTCGCCGAGCGCATCAGCAAGCTCACCGGTGAGCGCGGGCTGCTGGCTTTCGAGCGCCTGATGGGGCTGATCCTTACCGCGATTGCGGTGGAAATGCTGCTGCGGGGAATTGAAACCTTCGTGCGTCAGTTGCAGGCGGCCGGTTAGTCTCTAAATCCCCCGGCAGCCGTTGCCCGGCTGTCTGCCCCCTTTGAAAAAGGCGGCGGCGAGGTCGGCGCGAAGCGCAAATGAGCAGGGGATTTCGTCGACGGATGGTGTTGATATCCTTGAGATTCAGGCCCGTCAGGGTGTAGACTTCATGACCATCCACTGCGGGCTTCTCCTTGAGTTCATTCCATTGGCATCCAGAAGGATGATGGGGATTGTAAGCCGCGGCGGTGCAATCATGGCACAGTGGATGGCCTATCATAACAAACAGAATCCTCTTTATACACACTTTGACAGGATACTTGAAATATGCAAACGCTATGACGTGAGCCTCAGTCTTGGTGACGGCCTCAGGCCTGGCTGCCTTGCAGATGCAAGTGACGATGCACAATTTGCAGAGCTGTCTGTACTTGGTGAGCTTACGCTTAAAGCATGGAAAGAGGATGTGCAGGTTATGATAGAAGGACCGGGTCATGTGCCATTGGATCAGATCGAGATGAATGTTAAAAAAGAGATGGAGCTGTGTCACAATGCGCCGTTCTATGTGCTCGGACCTATTGTTACTGATATAGCCCCTGGTTATGATCATATTACATCTTCAATAGGAGCTACATTAGCGGCGTATGCAGGTGCATCAATGCTCTGTTATGTTACACCAAAAGAGCACCTCGGTCTTCCTGATCTGGATGATGTCAGACAGGGGATCATAGCATACAAGATTGCCGCCCATGCTGCGGATATCGCACGCCACAGAAAGGGGGCAAGGGAGCGGGATGATGAAATATCAAGGGCGAGGTTTGCCTTTGACTGGAACCGCCAGTTTGAATTATCCATGGACCCTGAGACAGCAAGGAAGATGCATGATGAGACCCTGCCGCAGCCTTCTTATAAAGATGCCACATTCTGTTCCATGTGTGGTCCGAAATTCTGTGCAATGAAGATATATCAGGAAGTCCCTGCCAAGGCCTGACGGCTTCGTAAAAAGCCGGGTGCCCTCTGGGCGTGCGGCGTTGCGTTGCATCCTTCGTCATTGCGGCGTAGCTAAAAAGTGCCTCAATAACGCTCTTCAGGATGTTTGTCAAAATAGCGGAGCCAGTATGTTATTTCCTTTTCAACCGCCTGTATCCTGGGGATATAAAGGGGGTCAAACGAAGGGTGATCAGGTGCTACAGCGGGTCCGCCGGATACCATCATAATACCTGCATGCTTATAAGGAATTCCATCATATGAACCCTGTAACAGTGTTGTCTTGTCTTTTGGATAAATCCCCATAGGCAAAGAAAGTGCCCTTGGGGAGTATCCGGAAATAACCTCCTGGATCGCCTTTACTGCAAGGCCAAGCTGCCGTTTTACACCTTCTGAGTTCATCTTTGATAAGGTGGCATGCCAGTATGTATGATTCCCAATCTCAAAACCCTTTCGTACCAGATAACGTAATTTCTCATGGGCATATTCAGGTTGATTGAAGAGGCGGTTTGGGGGATTAGCGGCCGGCAGGACAAAAAAGGTTGCTGCCAATCCAAAATCAGGATGAGATGCATAGAATGATTCCAATATCCCTACTGCGCAATTCGGGTCTACACGGTATCCATCTTTCCCATCAGGGATAAACCGTAACTGTCCTGGTGATGAATCATCAAATGTTAAGATTAACGGTGTTTTACCCTTCTTAACATGGATCTTACCTTCAAGAAAATCTCCGAGACGAATTAGTTGGTAGCCTTTTACATAAAACCTTTCGAGGTCCCTCCTGAAATTTTGCGGTGTCCTTGTCCAGCGTCCTTCAGGATAATCAATCTTATGGTATTCGAGGATCATAATTTTACCTTTATGATTTGCTATTTGAGCGAATAAGGCGCTATTTGTGGAGAAAAGAAATACTAATATTATTATAGAAATCAGTGAAAAGGTCAAAAACCTGGCAACAATCTTCGGATTGAACATCATAGTCTTTATATATTCCATGTAAAATATTCTCGGCAGTTGTCATAATTGGGTCAAGGAAGCGATAGGCGGGGTTTTCTAACCCCGCTGAATGGGCATTTGCCTGATATTTCACCGAGGATTGCTGCACGGAACTTGACATTTATAATTTAATATTATAAATTGTCATATATGACAATTCAGCAATTATATAAACTCCATGATGCAATCTTACGCAGTATCTTCGAGAAAGAAAAGGAGTTATTCCCCGGGACGCAGATAATTCTTGGCGGCGGAACTGCTCTGGCAAGATGTTATCTCGAACACAGGGTATCGTATGACCTGGATTTTTTTGTAAGTAAGAGATTTGAGCCGATGCTGCTCCAGCGCCGCATGAAAGATGCCGGACTTCGGCTTAATGCAGTTGAAGCAGTGACAGACCCGATGTATGCTGCTCAACTGCATGGAATGGTCAATGTGAAAGGTGAATCCATCAGGATTTGCATTGTAGAGGATATCTATGCCGATATGTTTTCGGCAGTCACGGTCAAAGGCATCCGGACTGAGGCTATTGAAGGTCTCTATCACCGAAAGCTTCGTACAATAACCGGAACGGGAGAGGTAGTCACTAAAACCGGGAGAGTGGCCGGCAAGGGTGCGCGCCAGACCGCTCGCGATCTCTTCGACCTTTATGTGTTGAGTAAAGAAATCAAACCAATCATGGAGTTTGTAGCTGAAATAAACAGCAGGGGGGCGAATGTTTCAGAACGGGCTCTCGAGAGCGGAATAAGGAATATACCGTGGAAAGACCTCATGGATGAGTTTGAAACCCTTGAAGTTGCGGAGAGGTATAAGGGGATAACTGCTTTCAATGTAAAGCGGTATTTTGATGTATGTTTCAGACCAATATAAAAGAGAGACAAAGGATATTGCGCCAAGCCTTCTGGAGCGGGGAGATGAGCTACAGGAGGTGGCGCGGCATCATGCGTAGAGGACCGGAAGGCCACAGAAAGACGTTCTGGCAGTCATTTCTTTATCTGCCTGTGCGCTGGCTGCTGCATGAGATAGGAGAGGAGCGCTTCGTTGAGGTATGGCCGGAGATAAGGGATGAGTTCAGTATGGATTCACCGGAGGAAAGAACGGCTGTAAATGCATGGGATGCTGTGTGGGGGATGATTGCTGCCGGAGATTCACAGTATCCTGTTGACCCTGATGTTGCCATGATATCCCGTAAGCGCCGGGAGATATTACAGCTTATTGTGCGCAACCCTGGGATTAGCGCTTATTCAGTCGCAAAAAAGACGGGGCGGGATTACAGCCGGATTTATAAGGATATACAAACGCTTATTGAAAAGGGAATGATTGAATCCAGGCCGAGAGTCGGTTCGATAAGGAGAGAAATGCAGCTTATACCTAAAAGGTCCGGCAATCCCATGCTGGCAGGATTAATATAAGTGGTAACAATCGTCAATTTGATATCCTTGCATATCGACCTGAGGGGAAAAAATATTATCACATTGAGGTAGGAGTGACACATAGACAGAATTGGTGTCCAAATCTGAATGAATTAAAAGAAAAGTTTAGGAAGAAATTCTTTGGTAAACCTCAGAATAAACGACCTGATAATAATAAAACCGATTTTGCCAAAGGGAAAAATTATCTTAATCAGATTAAGGAAGCTTATTCGAGGTATGGTATAGATTATGACAGAGTTATTCGAATTTGGTGTTTTTGGACTTACAAAGGAGATGATAAGGAAATTATAAAATTAAAAGAGGTGCCTTTTATATGATTATCAGATTTAATTTACTCCCTCACGCAACCTGAAGGGTTAACCCCTCTATCCTCGAAGTTCTTAATCTCGTAATCCTTATATAAACAATTGTCTGCCCAGGTTCTTTATTAGCCTCGGCAAGTTCAATGTTCTTTGTGGCAAGTTCCTGATCATATTCAGGGACTAATACAATCATGGCATTGTCAGGGATCTTTTCTTCTATTTCAGGATGTTCAAGGATGTACAGTTCAAACTCTGTAGAGAGTTGTTGATTCTTTCTGAACAGTTCTTCTCTTGTCATGACTTTATCCTCCTAAGATACCTTTCATTATATCTTTCCCAATTTTCATTAATATCTCTATCAGCCAGGGTGAGTGCATTGTTAAGGTCTACGATTCCTAAAAATATCTTCTCTATCTGAAAGCATAAAGATATATGTTTTCTTTGGCATTGGTTAGTAAAAAATAACACAATTCTAATTATTATACCAGATAGAAATTATAATACATAGATACCGAAGATAACCTTGACTCAACGAACTGGGTCAGATAGGATAGTGGTTGCATGGACATATCATATAGCAGGCATGCCAAAAGACAGGTCAGCATGGGGCATTGCTTGCATTGAGCGAAGCGAAAAAAGACTGATCAGAAAAATATATGAAGTAGACCCGCTGTTATGTCCCCGATGTCTGCATTCCGTGAAGATCGTAGCCTTCATCGGGGAGGATTTCGCTATCCAGAAGATACTGATGCACCTGGGGTTATGGGAAACCCGTACCCACTCACCACCACCCTCCTGTGAATATGAAGAGACAATCTATGCGGATAAACCCACCCCCTCCCTTTGTATGTAAGCATTCTCTTCTTGAGGACAACGGGAGAGGTATGTCTATGAAAGGATAAATCCTGCACCAGATGCCTGAACAAACAGAAGAATTCCAGATTAATAATCCTGTAAAACAACACCTGCACCTCTGCCCGTACTGTCTGTCTCAATATGTTGTATAGCCTCCC